>CAINDC010000017.1 GCA_903847275.1 uncultured Pseudomonadota bacterium | reverse complement strand
CATCGAACAGACCGTTGTGATTTGAGTTTATTTCAGCTTGGAAAACGATTATTAAATTATTTTCTTCGCAACGGGCAAGCGTTGCCTCAATTCAGTCTGATTCTATGAAAAACGGGCGTAAAAAGTGTACGGTAGTGAAAAACATGATTAGTGATGACCAACTTACCCCCGAACAATTTAGTATTTGTCGTTTGAAATCTACCGAACCGCCGTTTACTGGCAAATATGTCGATTGCAAAGAAGACGGTATTTACCATTGTGTGTGCTGCGACGCACCACTTTTCGATTCTCAAACGAAATACGATTCAGGTTCTGGCTGGCCCAGTTTTTGGCAAGCGTTAGAAAATCGCGTTGTTGAAAATATCGATACGACACACGGAATGCGGCGTGTGGAAATTGTTTGTGAACAATGTGCCGCGCATTTAGGTCACGTTTTCACCGACGGCGTTGAACCGACTGGTTTACGTTATTGCGTTAATTCTGCGTCTTTACTTTTACAAAATCGCGTATGAAAAATTTATCAGCTGCTCACCAATCGGTTCAAAATTTACTCGATTTTATCGACGCAAGCCCCAGCTCGTGGCACGTTGTTAAAACACTTGAAACACAACTCGCGGTATTTCAATTTCAGAGATTATACGAAACTGAAACATGGGAATTAACAAAAGGTGGGCGTTATTATGTCGTGCGCGGTGATTCGTCGATTATCGTGTTTGTTCATGGTGAAAAAGCCGTTGCCGAAACGGGGTTTAAAATCATTGGCGCACACACCGATTCGCCTAGTTTACGAATTAAACCGAATCCAACGACGACAACAGCAAATCTTGAACGTTTAAATGTTGAAATTTATGGCGGCGCAATTATAGCCACGTTTGCAGACCGCGAATTAAGTGTTGCGGGGCGTGTCAATTATCAAACTGAAAATGGTGAATTGGCGCAAAGTTTGGTAAATTTTCCGCAACCGCTTTTACGTTTGCCGAATTTAGCGATTCATCTCAATCGCAATGTCAACGAAGACGGTTTGAAATTTCACAAGCAAAATGAATTGGGTTTGTTGTTTGCGAATGTTGCGGAACAATTGCCTGTGTCGCAATTTTTAACATTATTAAAATCACAATTACCCGATGCTGAGAAAATTTTATCGTGGGATTTAAATGTGTTTGACACGCAAAAAGGCAGTTTTTGGGGGGCGAATAAGGAGTTTTTTGCCAATGGACAAATCGATAATTTAGCTTCGTGTCATGCAGCGATAAACGCGCTGCTTGATGAGTCAATTTTGAAAAATGACAGCACGTTGGTTTGCGCGTTTTTCGACCATGAAGAAGTCGGCAGCGAAAGTTATTGTGGCGCATCGGGCAGTTTTTTGACGGATACATTGCAACGGATTAGTGACGCGACTTCGCAAAATTTACAAAATTTCGCCAGAGCGTTGGCGCGAAGTTTTTTGATTAGCGCAGATATGGCGCACGCTTATCACCCCAATTATCCACAAGTTTACGATGCCGCGCACACCGTTCATGTCAATCAAGGCGTGGTCATTAAAGTTAATGTGAATCAGCGTTACACGTCTGATGGCGTGTCGGAAGCGATGTTTATACGTTGGTGCGAACAAGCCCAAGTGCCGTACCAAATATATTCGCATCGAAATGATTTACCGTGTGGTAGCACGATTGGCGCAATGGTGTCGGCAAAATTAGGTATTCGTGGCGTAGATGTTGGCAATCCTATGTGGGCGATGCACAGTTGTCGCGAAAGCGCGGGTGTTTTTGATCATGGCGCGATGATTGCTGTTATGAAGCAATTTCTACACTCGAACTAATTGAAATTTTATGACTCTGATTCGCCAAGAAGATGTGATTGAAAGCATCGCGCAAGCCTTGCAATTTATTTCGTATTATCACCCGCAAGATTTTATTCAAGCCTTAAACGCCGCGTATTTGCGCGAAGAAAGCCTCGCTGCTAAAGACGCAATGGCGCAGATTTTAATCAACTCCCGCTTATGTGCCGAAGGCAAACGTCCGATTTGCCAAGACACGGGAATTGTCACTGTATTTGTGAAAATCGGTATGAATGTGCAATGGCAAAGTGATTTGAGTTTAGCTGACATGATTAATGAAGGTGTACGACGCGCCTATCAAAACGTTGATAATCCATTGCGTGCGTCGATTTTAAGCGACCCCGCAGGCAAACGATTAAACACAAAAGACAACACGCCCGCCGTGATTCATACCGAAATCGTGTTAGGCGACAAGGTAGAAATTGACATTGCCGCAAAAGGGGGGGGGTCAGAAGCCAAAGCTAAATTTGCCATGTTGAATCCGTCTGACGATATTGTGGAATGGATTTTAAAAACTGTACCAACGATGGGAGCAGGGTGGTGTCCACCTGGAATTTTAGGTATTGGTATTGGTGGTACGGCTGAAAAAGCAATGTTGCTCGCCAAACAAGCGTGCATGGGTTCAATTGATATTCAAGAGTTGCAAGCGCGTGGCGCGTCAAATCGGTTGGAAGAATTGCGGCTAGAACTTTATGAAAAAGTAAATGCGTTGGGAATTGGCGCACAAGGTTTAGGTGGTTTAACAACGGTTTTAGATGTGAAGATTTTGGATTATCCGACGCACGCTGCGAATTTACCGATTGCGATAATCCCAAATTGTGCGGCGACTCGCCACGTTCATTTTGTGTTGGATGGTAGCGGCGTGGCAGAATTTAAACCGCCTCGATTAGAAGATTATCCGCAAATTACTTGGGATGTTGGCGCGGCACGGCGAGTGAATTTAGACACGCTCAAACCCGAAGACGTGACAACGTGGAAAGTCGGCGAAACATTGTTATTAAGCGGCACACTTTTAACGGGGCGTGACGCGGCGCATAAACGGTTGTGTGAAATGTTAGAACGTGGCGAAGCGTTACCAGACGGCGTAGATTTCACTAATAAATTCATTTATTACGTCGGGCCGGTCGATGCGGTGCGTGATGAAGTGGTGGGGTCGGCGGGGCCAACCACGGCAACAAGAATGGACAAATTTACCGCGCCGTTGCTTGAAAAAACAGGTTTGATTGGAATGATTGGAAAGTCTGAACGTGGGGAATCTGCCGTTGCTGAAATTAAAAAACATCGTGCCGTTTATTTAATCGCCGTTGGTGGCGCGGCGTATTTGGTTTCAAAAGCGATAAAAAAATCAAGAATTTTGGCGTTTCCCGATTTAGGTATGGAAGCAATTCATGAATTTGTCGTAGAAGATATGCCTGTAACCGTTGCGGTCGATTCGCAAGGTATTTCTATTCATCAAACAGCACCAAAAGAATGGCAGGCAAAAATCAGTAAAATTCCTGTTGAGATAATAACGAAATGAAAACACGTCGTTTATTTTTAGTTAGTTTTTTGATTGTCGCCATGTCGATATTAACGGGCTGGCGTTCACATCATCACAAAAAAAATAGTACAGCTGAATCAACTACCGAAATCACTAAACCCAAAACGTTAGATTTATCGTTGCCGTTGAAAATTGAAGAAAAAACTGACGCGCCCGTGACGCAAATAAAAATTGAAAAACCCAAAAAAATTCAACGTGAAATCGAACTCGAAACACAAGCCATCATGTCTATCGAACCAGAAAAAGACAAAATAAAATCATTTGATGGGGCAGGGTTTGCCATCAATATCAAACCTTAAAACTCTTACATTCAATAGGAATTATGGATTTATTACTCGCAGCAAAAGTATTAATTTTAGGTATAGTCGAAGGGCTGACCGAATTCTTGCCAATTTCCAGCACAGGACATTTAATTTTAGTCGGTGATTTACTCAATTTTAACGATGATAAAGGAAAATTATTTGAACTCGTGATTCAAGTCGGTGCGATTTTAGCGGTATGTTGGGAATATCGACGCAGAGTTGGTGGCACATTTAGCGGTTTATTTCGGAAAGAAAAAACAGCCCAAAATTTCACCCTGAATTTAATCATTGCCTTTTTACCCGCCGCTATTTTGGGTTTTCTATTTAGCAAATATATCAAAGCTGTTTTATTTAAACCTGTTCCTGTTGCCACGGCATTTATTGTTGGCGCGTTAATTATTATTTGGGCTGAAAAACGCGAGCATACAATTCGCATCACTGCCGTCGATGAATTAACAAAATTAGACGCGCTTAAATTAGGTTTCGCACAAGCGTTCGCTTTAATTCCAGGTACTTCACGTTCGGGAGCAACGATTATCGGTGGTTTGTTATTTGGTTTATCGCGCCAAGCTGCGACGGAATTCTCCTTCTTTTTAGCGATTCCCACGTTAGTTGCTGCGAGCGTTTATGATTTATATAAACATCGTGAATTGCTTGATATAGCTGCCGACGCTCCTGTTTTTGTTTTGGGCATGATTGCTGCATTTTTCAGTGCATTATTAGCGATAAAAGCGTTATTACGTTATATCAGTCAGCATGATTTTTTAATTTTTGCTTGGTATCGATTGGTTTTTGGCGCGATTGTTTTGATTACGGCTTACACAGGTATAGTGGAATGGTCTGTCAATTAAGGTGAAAAAGCTTACAAAACGTGCAGATTTGTTGAAAAATTCGCAAATGTGTTTAGAATTGCGGTTAGCTCATCGGTTGGCGATGGCTATTTTTCTATAACCCAAAAAATAATAACAATTTGAGGATGATATTGATGAAAACATTAAAAAAAATCGCTTTGGCTGTAATCGTTGCCGCTTCTTTAGGTGCAGTTTCTACAACTTCATTCGCTGAAAGCGATCCAGGTCGTATTTCTTATCCACCTGCTCAATCTATCGACATGGTTGCTGCTAAAATCCAAACAGCTATCGATGCTCTAACTTCTGGTTCAGATTCAGAAAACGTTGCCAAATTGATTAAAGATGCGTCTGATTTTTCAAAAGAAGTTAACGCTAATGACCGTGTTGCACGTTCAGTAGCAAAAGCAATCAACACTGTTAAAGCAGCGCGTAAAGATATTCAAGATGGCAATTCACAACAAGCTGAAACAAAATTGCGTGATGCTCACAAAGCAATGCTTGAATCAAAAAGCCTAATCTAATTCCACCGATTTTTCGGTACTAAAAAGCCCTGCAACTTGAGAGTTGCAGGGCTTTTTTAATATTCAAAAATTAACCTTCGCGAGCCATTTTTTTGTAAGCGTTAATCAACGCATTGGTCGAACAATCGTGACTGGTAATATCGTCATCATTATCCAATTCTGGCAAAATCACTTTCGCCAATACTTTGCCTAACTGTACGCCCATTTGATCGTAAGAATTGATATTCCAAATCACACCTTGAACAAAAATTTTGTGTTCATAAAGTGCAATCAACGATCCTAATGTTTTAGGCGTTAATTTTTTAAACAAAAACGCATTCGATGGTTTATTGCCATCAAACACTTTCGAGGCAACCAAAACACTGTCTTTGCATTCTTCTTCCGTTAAATCACGTTTTACTTCTTCGATGGATTTTCCGTGCATTAACGCTTCGGGTTGTGCGAGGAAATTGGAAATCAAAATTTTGTGATGTTCTGGCAAATCATAATAACTAATCGCAGGCGTTAGAAAATCACATGGAATCAATTTTGTACCTTGGTGAATCAACTGATAAAAAGCGTGTTGTCCGTTTGTACCTGGATGACCCCAAATAATCGGTCCTGTGCTGTAATCAACTTTTTTACCTGTAATCGTCACACTTTTACCGTTACTTTCCATGTCGCCTTGTTGGAAATAATCGGCGAAATAACGCATTGATTGATCATACGCAAGCATCGCATGAGTTTCAGATTTGAAGAAATTGTTATACCAAACGCCTAATAATCCCATGATGACGGGGATATTTTTTTCAAAAGGTGTGTTTCTGAAATGATTATCTACGTCGTATGCGCCGTCTAATAATTCTTCAAAATTATCCATGCCGACATAAAGCGCAATCGACAAGCCAATGGCTGACCAAAGCGAATAACGTCCGCCGACCCAATCCCAAAATTCAAACATATTATCGGTATCAATTCCGAAGGCGGCGACTTCTTCAGCATTGGTTGATAACGCGACGAAATGTTTCGCGATAGCAGAGGCATCTGGTGCTGTTTTTAGCAACCAAGCACGAGCAGAATTTGCATTTGTAATGGTTTCTTGCGTGGTGAAAGTTTTTGAACCAATTAAAAATAACGTAGTTTCTGGTGACAGATTTTCTAATGTTTCGATTATGTCAGTTTGATCTACGTTTGATACGAAATGAACCCGCAAATCCGCTTTGGCATAAGGATGTAATGCCGCTGTGACCATTTTTGGTCCTAAATCTGAACCGCCAATCCCGATATTTACAATATCTGTAATTGCTTTGCCTGTGTAACCTTTCCATTCGCCTGAACGTACACGTTCACAAAAAACACGCATTTTTTGAAGAGACGCATTTATATCGGGCATGACATCTTTGCCATCAACAAAAATTGGTGTATTAGAACGATTGCGTAACGCGGTATGCAAAACAGCACGATGTTCCGTTACATTTATTTTTTCGCCAGAAAACATCGCGTTAATTTTCGTTTCCAAATTTGCTTGTTTGGCTAAGTTAATCAATAACGGAATTGTGTCGTCGTCGATACGATTTTTAGAATAATCAAATAAAATATCGCGCAACGAGAGCGAAAATTTTTCATAACGATGTGGATCATTTTTAAAACTTTCGACTAAATTTTGATTAAGAATGTGTTCATAATGATTTTGTAAATCTGCCCAAGCGGGCGTAGCGGTCAACGATGCCATGCGGTAGAACTCCGATAAAAGAAAAATTGCCGCAAGTCTACGAAAATTAAGGGCAGATAGCAATAATACACGGCGCGGTTCATGCCATTTAACTTATGGTTCTATTATCGCCTTACACCGCTTTATTTGTGTAAATCAGCGTGTTAAAGTTAGCTCGCGCTGTACAGTTAATATACAGTTGATTGGCAACAATAATAATTATTAAACAAATAGAGAGGATTTTATGAACATGAAGCAGTTTATTAAAAAAACATCACTCGGTTTAACAGCATTACTTTTTTCGTCGGCTTTGTGGGCGCATGGTGGGGCAGCGGGTACGGATACTGATCAATGTAAGTTTGAATTGGAAAAAGATCACTGGATTCATTACACTGCGTATCAGCCAAAAGCGTTTCCAGCAGAAGATTTTTGCGGCAATATTCCAGGCACAGATTCATTGATTCAATTGGTTTTCGATTATCAAGACATGAAATATCGCAACAGAGCGGTAGAATTTGAAGTCACTAAAGAACCTGAAGGAAAACGTATTTTCTTCCAAGAAGCAGCGAAACATAAATCAGGAACGGTTATGCTGTCATTGCCAGAAGGCGTTGAAGAAGTTGGCAAATACTTGATTCACATTACGCTTTTGCCAGAAGAAGGTACATCTGAACAACGTTTAGATGCACACATGAGTTTCCAAGCTGGTAAAGGTCAATCGGCTACCCGTAACGAAATGTTCTTATATGGATTCTTTTTGTTTGCAGGGTTGTACATTGCGTACTTATCAAGCGCAGGTTTTAAACGTACTGTTGATGGTATGTTAGGTAAATTTAAAGACTAAATCGGCATTTTAAACAGGGATGTTTTTTTATTACGAGGCAATAAAACAATGATGAAATTTGTATCGGCGGGTGTATTTACGGCGTTGATTTCGCTACCAGCATTTGCTCAAGAATTAGTGGATCACGATGCAGGAATGCTCATGAATCACGGTGATGGTCATTTGATGGACATGGCAGGCGGCATGGTGATGGGGAATAATCCAGACACACTTCCAGGTGGCTGTGAAAAAGTGGCTGAAACCAAAGAAGTCACCGTTCATGCGGGGCATAAATATGCAGAGAAATTTCCAGGTCGAATGTTCGCGTTTGATACACAGGAATTTCAATTTAAGCCTTGCACAAAACTGACGGTACATTTCATTAACGATGACAGCGTGCGTCATCAATGGATGATGCACGGTTTGCCGAAATATTTATATCCGAAAGGAATGTTTCATTTAGAAGTTTCAGGTCCTGCGAAAATTTCTGGCACGTTGATTTTACCGCCAGGTGATAAAACCTATTTGGTACATTGCGACATCGCACAACACATGGAAAAGGGCATGAAAGCCCAGCTTAAAGTGGGCAAAGGTGATGGTGATTTGCCAAGTATTCCGAACGTAACAGCGAACATTGTGCAAGACGATTACAAAATCACATTGCCCGAATTACTTGCCAAAGCGCACGAAGAAGCTAATTTACCAGAACCTGTCGCCGTTGAAGGTGCACCTGCAAAAGCCGCCCCCGTTGTCATTACAGAAGAAAGTAGTTTTTCAGGCGTGACAGTGATTGGTTTGGCGTTAGGTATTTTGATTGCACCGATGTTGGCGCGTAAATTTAAAGGTATGACGGCGACAGATGTTATGTCGTATTTGTTTGATTTGACCAATTCGCTGATTGAATCGTTGGTTGAAAAAGTACAACGATTATTAAAAAAATAAAAAATTTGAAGAATGAAAAAGCCCGCTTTCATCGCGGGCTTTTTTACGCGCTCAATTTTTATTTCACAAAACAGCTTTTTTCAGCAGATTCTTCCGCTTCTTTCAGTTGTTTTCGTAAATCTTTACTTTGCTTTGGATCACGCGCCATGCCACCGTTGTCACCCGCCATTGATTTGAGATATGAAAATGTTTTTGCCGCTTCAAAATCATTAAAACTCAATTTTTCAGCAATTTTGTCCAGCTTACAACCACACGCATATTGATTGATATAACTCAAACCACCGTGTTGGGCGACACAATTTAAAACAAATTCAACACGGTCACGAGTCGGATAATCGTTGGCTAAAACAGTAGGGGCGACAGTTGCTTCGACTTCTTTTTCAGGATTATTCGCGCAACCTGTAATAATCAGCGAAAGTGACGCGGTTAAAAATAATGTTTTTAATGTTTTTTTCATTTCACAAATTCCTTCAACTCAAGTAAAAATAAGGGTCACAGCTTAACATTATGACTTTGCAAACAAAAGTAACAGGCGTGATTCTCGCAGGTGGACAGTCGCGGCGTATGAATTATCAAGATAAAGGCTTGCAGCTTTTTCGGGGGCAACCATTAATTTCGTATTCATTTAATGCGCTCCGTCCGTTGGTTGATAAATTGATTATTAACGCGAATCAAAATATCGCGATGTATGAAAATTTTGGTGTGCCAGTGATTTCCGATTTGACGCAGAATTTTTCAGGGGCGTTGGCAGGAATTTTGGCAGCCATGAATTATTCAAATGAGGATTTGTTGTTGGTTGTGCCGTGTGATGCGCCATTTATTTCAACACAACAATTACAGCGTTTACTTTCAGAACAGCAAAAAAGTGGCGCAGAAATTACCGTAGCGCGGACTGGTGAGCAAATTCATTCGGTTTTTTTAGGGGTAAAAACCAATTTACGAACGAGTTTAGAAACCTATTTAGCAGCGGATAATCACAAAGTGCGCTTGTGGTTTGAACAACATCAAACGCACTTTGTCGATTTTGGGGTAGATGCGAGAGGCTTTGAAAATATCAATACGTTAGATGAATTAAACGCTATTCCGTAACGAATACGTCAAAACCTAATTCGCGAATATCTTGTGCGAAATTCTGCATTATTCCTAGTGGCATCGGTTGTAAATCAATTGCTTCGGGTTGTTGCGAAGGACGCGCCAAGGTGTAAATCGTCACGTTTTTAATGGTTGTTACAGCACGAATTACAACCAGAAATTTTAAGAATCCTTTACGTTCATTCATCAAAAAACCATTTTTTTGATAATTGACCAAACAGATTTGAATTTTCGTTGAACAGATTTGTGCGGCAAGCGTGATATTTTTCAAAACAGCTTCATTCGTTTGGGCAGAATGATTTACTAAAGCGCGACCTTCGGGCGTGCCGCTATCCATTTTGAACCACACTTCGCCACCAAAATCATTCAATGCTTTCAAACCCGCTTGAACCTTTGGGCGATGAATCAAACTGCCATTGGTAATCAATACAAAATGGCTTTCGGGAAAAACGCCTAATTCTGTCGCAATATCGCCAATCATAGACACAGCAACATCAAAATTCTCCAAACTGGTGGGTTCGCCATTTCCCGCAATCGCAATGTCTTTAATCACACGCTGTTCATTTGGTACTTCCATTCGGTCATAAAAATCACCGTGCAAAACATCGTTTAAAAATAAACGTAATTCTTTCGCTAATAAATCTAAATCACAAGATGGTGCCGCCCCAATTTTTAATTCTGGCACTTGGCAATAAATACATCGCCAATTACAGGCGTTGTTGATGTTGAAATTGATGCCAATCGACAAACCACCTGCGCGGCGTGAAAGTACAGGATAAACATAAGTTAAGCCTGTGATATTGCGATTGTGATTGGTAACGGTGAGTTTATTGGACATTTAAAAAGTGGGGCTGGATTAACAATGTTTTCAAGTATAGCACATTGAAAAGCGGGGATTTTTGGCTGTGATATACTTTCGTAATGCGCGGTGAATACATACTGCGCTTAACTAAAATAATTAAAATTATAAAATTTAATGAGGAAAAATCATGTGTTGGAGTGGTGAAGCATCGGGCGTATTAGCGGCAGTTGGTTTGGGTACGGCTTATTACATTGCAAAAAAAGGCGAATCTAAAGAATTATGGATTCCACTAACGTACTTTGCGCTAATGGAACTGTTGCAAGCGTTCACTTATGTTTATATCGATTTGTGTGACAACCCGAATAATCAAATACTGACGATGCTGGGATATTTGCACGTCGCGTTTCAGCCGTTTTTTGTCAATATGGTGGCAATGTATTTCATTCCCGAAAGTGTAAAACTGAAAATCCGCACCGCTGTTTATACAATGAGTGCAGCGGGTTCGATTTTGATTTTGTTTAAAATGTATCCGTTCGCGTGGGCGGGTGAATGCGTGATTGGAACAGAAGGTTTCTGTGGCCCGCATATTTGTTCCGTTTCTGGTGCATGGCATATTGCATGGCAAATGCCGTTGAATGGCTTGCTTTCGCACCCTGTTGAATGGCTATTTAATTTTAATTGGGGCTTACACGTTTTGGCGTATATTCTGGTGGCATTTGTTTTGCCAACACTTTACGGTTCATGGAAGTTTGTGTTGTTTCACTATTTCATGGGTCCTTGGATTTCAGATATTACTACTGATGATCCGAATGAATATGCGGCGGTCTGGTGTTTATTTTCGATTGCGCTTTGCGTATCGGTCATTAAATCGCCCATACGAAAATATCTACACGTCACGAATTGGCCTTTTTATCACAAAACCATTGGCGATTCGTTGTAAGTTTTGATACAGGGTTAAAAAAACCAGTTGTGGTTCTTTTAACCCATTTTTTATACAAGTATTTTTTACAAAAATAGATGTTTTTCAAATAGATAAATTATTTAATAATTTGGTACACTTATCGCTAAACTGCATCGAAGCCATCGTTTTACAACGATGCTTTTTAGCAGTTGTGTTAACCAAAACTTTTTAGACGAGGTCATTTATGTTCAATCACTACGATTCATTATTTAATTCGATGTTTGATTTTAATTCGATGTTTAATTTCAATCCGTTCAATTCGTTTTCACACAGAAAAGTTCCAGCGCCGACTACGATTACTGGAACAGATGTAAATATCGGCGTTAATCAATCGTACACCGTAAAAACTAACGGTTTGAGTATTCACGGCAATACAGGTTCTGAAAAAGTCATCATCGCTCAAAATATCAGCGGAATCAAAATTGATTCGTCCGTAGAATCAATCACGTTGAGTGGCATTAAATTCGACCCGAACGCGTTAATTTCAGCGCAAGGCTCATTAGCAATCAATTCGGCTGCGGGAAATTTAGCGACCATTAGCATTGCAGCTAATCACAACGAAGCATTGAATTTTTCAAATGCCGTTGGAACGTTGTCATTGGATACGTTAGGAAATGCTGTTTTCAATTTGTCTGAAATCCAATTAGACAAAAACCAAAATTTCACCGCAACAACTAACGATTTGATAGTTTATGGCAATTCGGGACAAGAAAAAATCACGCTGGCTCATGGTGTCACAGGCGTGGAGATTTCCCGTACCGTTGAAACTATCGTTTTCGATGGCAATTCAAGTGATTATTCCTACGATGTTCAAGGTGGAACGGTCGTTGTTTCGGATAAAAATGGAAACGATGTGGCTTATGTTGACGTGAATCAATCCTCAACAGGTTCTCAAATTCAATTCGCCGATAAAACGCTCAATGCGTCATGGGAAATCACGGGATCATTTCGGTATTGGAATTCATGGGGCGTGACGATCACAGACCCAACCACACCAGCCACACCGACTACGATTTCTGGCGGTACAAATCTCAAGTATTCAGTGGATTTCAGTAAAGCCAATTTGGGCAGCAATCTTGCGAATGTGGAAGCGAATGTTAAAACCGCGTTGGAGAATATCGGGCAATATATCAGCTCAAAAGCGACATTTAATCTTCAAATTTTAACCGAACAAACGACTCCCAAAACATTAGCCGAAGCAACGGCTAGTATGGTGAGTTCAGCCAGTTCAAATGGTGTTTCACAAACGACAGAATTTTTGGCTGATTCGGTGTCGGGAATGGATTCTAATGGTTCAATGCCTGATGCAACGCTTTACATCAATCTCGCAAATCTTAGTCAAATGTCATTCAGCGGCACGCCTGTCGCGGGAAAATACGATTTAACCAGCATTTTGACACATGAAATTTTGCATGGTTTAGCATTCACGGGAAATCTTGATGCAACAGGTGGTTTGAAAACCCCTTACGATGCGTTAGTTTCAATGCAAAATAATTCGCCTGTTTTCACAGGAACACACGCTCAAGCCGCGAATGGAAATGCTCCCGTAGCCTTAGATTCTGCGAGTGCTGGCGACGGTTCGGCGTATTATCATGTGATGGTTGCCAACGATTTAATGTCCGATGCCATCGGAAAAGGGGAGGTGAGAACAATCTCACCTTTAGATGTTGCCATGCTTCAAGACATGGGATTAACGATTATCGGTGTTCCGCCTTTGGTCGCTTAAAATCCGTCGTTTTGCTGACATAAAAAAGCCCCGTCTTATTTTAAAAGACGGGGCTTTTTTCATTTACCGCCTACGAAATTGGAAATAATAATCTAAACGTTGTGCCGTGATTAAATACGTCTTGATGAGATTCAACCAAAATATGCCCGCCAACTCGATGCACTATGCCACTCGTGGAAGATAAACCTAATCCTGTTCCTTCGCCTTGTGCTTTGGTAGTGAAAAAAGGATCAAAAAGACGGTGGATAATTCCCTGTTCAATACCTATTCCATTATCCGTCACACTCAATTCAATAAAATCACCGTCTATAACGGCTGCACACGATCCACAAAAGGCTTTTATAGGCGTTAGTTTTACCGCAACACTAATAAGACCTTGTTCTGGAATTGAATCTCGCGCATTAATCATCAAATTCATCATAATTTGCTGCAAATCCATCGCATCTATTTGAATGTTGGTTTCACAAAGATTTCTGATGCCGCACGTATCACAATCTTCTTGATTGATATTGCACGTATCTAAAAATTTTATTTGGATTCGACTGGTTAATGCAGGACGTAACATTTCTAACGTTTTTTTAATCACGCCTTGCGTCGGTTGCACGTCCATTTTTGTTTTTGGTTCATCTTGGCGACAATACGTCAACATTTGGTTAATCAAATGTTCTGCCCGTTTAACCGCTAAACTCACTTGTTTAATATTGTTATCAAGTTCAGCTTTTAAATGTTCCTCGGACATATCCTCACTGACATACTGATTCATCTCGTTGTAACCAATGATGCAACCCAAGATATTGTTGAACTCGTGTGCCACACCAGAAGTCATTCGTCCGATACTTTCGAGCTTTTGCATGTGGTTAATTTGATGGTTTAAAATTTCGTTTTTCTCGTGCGATAAAATGAGTTCTTGCGTGCGTTTTTCTTTTTGAACAATTTGAACCGCCAATTCTTCATTCAAAATAGAAAGTGCAATAGCACTGGTTTCTTTTTCATAATGGCGAACCGCAGACGATAAAACATATAAAACGACAAGTATCATCAATCCAAATCCCAGCAACAAAATCCAAAAGATATTTGTCGACTGATGCAGCAAAAAATAAGAAGGTATTGGTACTACTTCAAGCTGCCACACCTGACCGCCGACATTAAATTTTATCTGACTGGTTAAATTAGTTAATGTTCGGGTTTCTATTACGGCTTCTTTTTCTTTTGATGAAACGAAGTCACTGCTGGTAAATAGTAATTTCTCGCCATCTAAGTCGTTATTTTCAATTAATCGATAAGATAAATCCGTTAACGTCTGGTTTTTGAATGCGTCCGCCACTACATCACCCACTCGAAATACTGCGACTAAATAACTGGCAATGGCATCGCGTCGTTGTTCAAATGTTTGGTTGGGCAGATTGGGGCGATAAATTGGCATATAAGCAAGAATACCTATTCCGATTCCTTTTTCTTGCATCAATTTAAGCGGATGACTCACTGCTAAATCGTTGGTATCTCTAGCTTTATCAATTGCTTTACGTCGTATTGGATTAACAGAATAAATGTCTAAACCACTGACGATTTCATTGCCTTGATACGGCTCATTGAAATCAATAGGCGCATATTCTGCACGATTTCCAGCCCGTACCATTTTGTTATTTTCATCACGTTCAGTAATTTGAAAATGCGGGAAACCTGCTTTTTGTACACTTTTTTCGTAAGTATCTCGATTAGCCGCCAAAATAATTGGCACCCATTGCACCGCTTGAATGCCTTCAATATTTTTTAATTGTTCGTTAGCAAATAATCGAAATTCATCTCTACTAACCGATGATGATGAAATGTAAAAACTATGAAACGTGCGTAAGACATTTAATTTCGTAGCGATTGAGGTTTTCAATACGAGACTTAATTCTTTGGCGCGTTGGTCAAATTCCAATTTAATTCGTTCGTTGCTGATTTTTACGTCATAAAAAACCGCACTGGTAGTGAGAAAAAATAGGGCGAGAATAGGTAGTGTGATTATCCATTTTTTTCCTTTCCAAATTGGATTTTTTGGCATCAACCAAACTAAAAATAGTGGCGCAAAAATAACAATACCTAACGCATCGCCGCCCCACCAATACATCCAATTTGAGAAAAAAGTTTCGCTGGGCATTCGCCCTGCGGCGACTAGCAATGAAACAGAAAGTGTTGAATTCACCAACGCGCTGACAAATCCACCCCAAAAGAAAAATAACAGGATGTCTTTTTTGCTGGTCAAAATTTTGGGTGTTGCCGCGAATCGCTGAATCAAATAAGCACCTGCGAAGGCTTGAAGTGTTGCGCCCCCTGCAATTGCTAATGTAATGAGTGCTGAATTTAAACTTTCTGAGAATTCGCTTGTGGTGACGGGAATCGTACCGTTAAGCAAAAATGCGCCGAGTAATATGCCGAAGCCCGCTCGCTTTCCGTAAAGTAGAACACCTGCTAACGCCACGCCAGATGACGGAAAAATAACCGTGGCGTAATTGGGTGGAATGGCGAGTAAATTGCCCAACTTTCCTGCAACAAAATAAGCGATAGTTAATCCGATAATTTGCAGGAAATAGATTAAAAATGGGTAGCGTGCGAGATTCTTTAACATGATTTCTTATTATTTTGGGCGACAGTTTTTTTCGATAATACAAGACAAAAAAATAGTCGTCAATAAGTGATTTTTTGATTTACCTTATTGATAGTATTGCTATTTTATTTATGGTTATAGTTATATTCAATGAAAAATTTTGACGTTAATTATTGTTTCGTGAATCCACAGATTTGCTCTATCATCAGCAGAAAAAGTCTGAATTATTGGACTTCATAAAGATTTAATTTAGAAGGCTATACGTTATGATTATCCGCGACTTAACTACTCGACACGTTCGGCAAACGCTATTTGTATTTTTTAGCTTATTTTTGATGTTGTTTTTTTCTGATGCTGTTTTAGCGCATGAGCGTTGGATTTTATCGCCCGAGCAAATACAGGAATGGAATTCAAAACCGCACCCCGATTTGTTTTCACATTTTTCCCCGTTGAATTTGTCGATGATTTCGGCATTTTCACTTTTCATTGTTGGTTGGGTTTGGTTGGGCTTCACAGGAGCGCGTGAATTATTCCCTGATTTACAAGCGCGATTGGCTTCTTACGGCGACCATGTTCCGCGTGTTCTTCGTGTGTGTCTTGCTTGGATTTTGTTATCTTCGGCTTTTGGTGCAGAACCTCGTTTTGGCGTTGAACCGTTTACATCTCCAACATTTTTTGCTCCCGACCTTGATTTAAAACAACTGGGTTCGGATTGGGCGTGGTTGCGTTGGGCAGAAATTGTTTTAGGGCTGACGATTCTTTTTGGTTTTTATGTTCGGATATTTGCGGCTTTACTGATTTTGCTGAGTGTTCTCGGTAGTTATTTATACGGTGAAGCTATTTTGGCTTATGCGGGCGCGTTAGTTGGTGCAAGTATTTATCTCGTTTTACAAGGTGCGGGCAGACATTATTTAACGTTGCCGATAATTCCTGCTTTTCAAAAACTACAATTTTGGTTGGCGGGTCAACCACGTCAACGCGCTCAAGCGATAATGCGGATTTTAACGGGAACGACGTTATTGTATTTGGGCGTATTTTTTAAAGTGATGCAGCCGAATCTTTCTATCGGCATTATTACTTATTACGATTTGCCCATTTTGTCAGCGAATCCTGAAGCCTTCACACTGGTGATGGCGTTGGTTGAAGTGAGTGCGGGTGTGTTGATGATTGCGGGTGTGTTATTGCGTCCGTTGTCGCTATTTTTACTGTCTGCATTTACGATTTTTGCCTTACTTTTGCCTGAAACACCGACCGAACATATTTTGTTTTATGGCGTGGTGTTGTCATGCCTTATCAATTCAGCGGGGCATTTACAACGTCCGATTCCAAAAGATAAACCCGCGCACATTGTCATTGTTGGTGGTGGTTTGGCGGCGTTACACGCGGCGTTGAAAATCGAAAAATTGATTGGACAATACTCAAACGTCAGAATTACGTTGTTGCATGAACAAGCAAACTTTTTGTTTGTACCATTTTTGCCCGAAGTCATTGGTGGCACGGTTCAACCTGGAAATGTGGTGAATCCATTTCGGCGCATTGTTCAGCAAACCAATATCGTGGTTGGGCAATTAGAATCGATTGATGAAATCAACCAAAAGGTGTTTGCTAAACGTAAAAATAACGAAATTATCGAACTGCATTACGACAGTTTAATTCTTGCCTTTAATCCAAAATCTAGCGTTTCTAACATTTCAGGTATGAAAGCTCATACCTGTCCGATTGATTCGGTGGCAGACGCACTTCGTATTAGACAGCGTGTGTTGGATTTGGTTGAAGAAGCCGAATTTTGTAATGATTCATCGGAACAAATTCGTTTATTAACTTTTGCCGTGATTGGCGTAGGTGAATGTGCTTCAGCCATCGCGGTTGAGATTAGTCAGATTTTACGCGCCGCAGAATCAGCGTATTCTGTGTTGCGTAATTCGGGGTGGCGCGTACATCTTTTTGAAGAACAAGGGCAAATTCGTTCAGATTTTGAAAAACAAATTTCAAAAGCGCGTGATAAATATCTAAAAAAAGCGGGCGTTATCGACCATTTAGATGAACAAATCACCAGTATTACGCAACGCGATTTGTTTTTCTCGAATGGACAAAGTCAATCAGCAGGGCTTGTTGTTAATGCTACATTGAAATTTCCAAACATTCCGTTTGTTGGGCGTGGAAATTTGAGCGAACCCTTTTTAATTGATGATGAATTGCGCCTTCAATCTTTTGAAAATATTTGGATAACTGAAACCAGCCAAACCATGCGTGATGCTCAATTTATTTTCACGAATGACCAAGTCGATTTAGGTTATTACGCGGGATTTAACGCTTGGGCAAGTTCGCAAGGTTATATTTCACGGACGTTTAAACCGCGAAAACATTTGTTTAAACCTTACAACATGGGAATGTATTCTTTATGTCGTGTGGCTGGCATTGTTTTTAGTGGCGAACCCGCGTGGTTTGTTTCGCGTTTGTTTGATTTGTTATCCGTTCCAGGTTTAGAAAGAAATCTACGTATTATTATTGATTGGTTTTTAGTTCTTGCATTCCGCAATGACATTACCGTATTAGCACAAGCTCCGTCAGCACATTTGCAAAAAATGCACTTCAAAGCGGGCGATGAAATCTTCCGTGAAGGTGATGCTGCTGAAATGGCTTATGCTGTGGATTCTGGCAGTTTAAAAGTCATTCAAAATGGGCGAAAAATTAGAGAATTAGCTGCTGGTGATTATTTCGGCGAAATTTTGCCACTGCATCAAAATCGTCGGGTGGAAACGGTTCGATGCCTAACTGATTGCGAATTAAAAATTGTCACGCAAGAAGATTTGAAAGCCTTGATTCAAAGTGGCTGGTTAATGGGAAAAGCGGTTCGGAATTTAAGCAATCATCAATCTGAAACAGAAAATTCGACCGTTTCATTAGGTATGAAAAGATTGACGTATGTCAGTAAATTGAATGCGTTATTGAGTGAAGAAGATATTATTGAAATTGGGCGACTTGCTAGTTTAAATAACCAAAAATTAGACGTGACAGGGATTTTAATTTCTGTACGCGATTATTTTTTCCAAATTTTGGAAGGGGAAGAAAAAATCGTTGATGAATTGGTCGCAAAAATTAAGCGTGATTCGCGCCATAACGAAATTACTATTTTGAGTGCCGAAACAGGATGTGAAGAACGCCTTTTCACAAATTGGGGCATGAAAACGGTCGCGCTGAATGAAAGTAATGATTTAATGTTATTGGCGATTAGTATGATGTTGCAAAATATCGCGCAATCGTACAATACCATTGGGCGTTATACGCAGCCTGCGTTGCTTAAATTTTTGATGGACGGTGTTAATCCGTTAACGATTCCAATCAAAAATACGCAAAGAATTATCGTGTCGGGTAGCATGACGGATTTCACCACACTGACTCAACATTTTTCACCAGAAGAATTAGTTGGTTTAATCAATCAGTATTTGGAAATTTGCTCAACTTCCTTTGTACAATATGGCGGACAAATCGCAAAATATACAGGCGGTTGCATTGTGGCGCAGTTTGCACAAAATGAAGTCGATGCGGCGGTTGCAGCGTGCGTTGATGCGTTTGAAAAATTCACATTGTTAAAAAATCACGCGCCTGTTTTTAATACGATAACCTGCGGATTTGGACTTGCCGCTGGTGGAATTATTGAAGGCAATATCGGTTCGTCCATCAAAATGGATTACACCGTTTTAGGCGATAGTGTTGATCAAGCTGTTTATTTGAGTATGTTTGCACGAGATGCAAATAAAATCGTGGCGATTGATGAATCCATTAAAACAATCGCAGCGGAATCTTGGGAATTTAAACATTTAGGCGAATTTACACTTAAAGAATCAACTCAAGTGTATGGTCTTTCAAATGTTGAACACTCGAACACCAATCAATTCATTTCGGAAATAGCATCATGAATAACAAAACATTATATGTATTTGCATTAGCA
Source organism: uncultured Pseudomonadota bacterium (assembly GCA_903847275.1). GTDB lineage: Bacteria > Pseudomonadota > Gammaproteobacteria > Methylococcales > Methylomonadaceae > UBA10906. The sequence continues at coordinate 34,540 of CAINDC010000017.1, read as the reverse complement.
CTTGCTGGTTTAGCGTTGCCACTTTCAAATATGCTCGGCTTTTCGGGCGAAAATAAGCCAATTCCTGTGGTATCTGGAAGCTCAGAACGCTTTGCGAAAGTGTCAGAAATTTTTCAAAATAAATGCGTCGATTGCCATTCGCCTGGCATGACACGAATGCCAATTTACGCATCATTTCCCATCGCCAAACAACTTATGGCAAAAGATATTGAAAATGCGAGCGATAGATTGGTTTTATCTCAACAGCTTTATAGCGGCGAAAATACTTTTACGCCGTTGATGTTGGCGCGATTGGAAAGCGTTTTAAAAAACAACAGTATGCCGCCTGCGTTATATCTTTCGATGCACTGGACAGATAAATTAAGTGCAGATGAACAAAAACTAATTCTTGATTGGATTTCGGAAGAACGAGCAAAATTGCCGCTCAGTGCAGATTCTGCAAATGATTTAAAAGGCGAACCCGTGCAACCGTTGCCATTAAAAGTCGATTTAGATGCTGAAAAAGTCGCCGTCGGTCAAAAACTTTTTCACGAAAAATTACTTTCGGGTGATAACACGTTGAGCTGTTCATCGTGCCACGATTTAAACAAAGGCGGCACAGATCAAACCAAAGTAGCCACTGGAATTAAAGGTCAGCAAGGTCCTATCAATTCACCCACTGTTTATAACGCAATGTATAACATTGCTCAATTTTGGGATGGTCGTGCCAAAGATTTACAAGAACAAGCGGCGGGACCTGTGGCAAGTCCAGCAGAAATGGGCGCGAATTGGGATGATGTAGTCGAAAAACTAAAACAGGTTTCTGATTATCAAATTGCTTTTGATAAATTGTACGCAGAGCAAGGATTAACCAAAACGACCGTGACGGATGCGATTGCGACATTTGAAAAATCGTTAGTTACGCCAAATTCACGTTTTGATCAGTATTTGCGCGGAAATAACACCATTTTAACTGCCGATGAAAAAGCAGGTTATGCGTTATTCAAAGAAAATTGTACGTCTTGCCATTTTGGAGCTGCATTGGGTGGATTATCGTTTGAAAAAATGGGCGTAGAAAATGATTATTTCAAATTGCGCGGCGGGCAATTATCAGAAGTGGATAACGGACGTTTCAACGTCACGAAACAAGAAAAAGACCGTCATTTTTTCAAAGTTCCCGTATTGAGAAATGTCGAACTCACACACCCTTATTTTCATGATGGTTCAGTGGCTAAACTAGAAGATGCTGTTCGCATCATGGCGAAAGTTCAGCGCGATAAAGATTTCACCAATGATGAAGTGAATAAAGTGGTCGCGTTCTTGAAAACATTAACAGGCAACCACGAATGAAAATTTTGATTACTGGCGGAACAGGTTTAATTGGAAAAAAGTTATGTTCCGCTTTACTTCAAAACGGTCATGATTTAACGATTTTAAGTCGTAGACCTGCTTTTGTGCCGAATGGCTGCAAGGCAATGGCATCGTTAAGTGAATGGCAACCCGAAACAATTTATGATGCCGTAATAAATTTGGCAGGTGAACCGATTGTCGATAAACCGTGGACGGATGAGCGTAAAAAATGTTTATGGGATAGCCGTGTTACGTTGACTGAAGAATTGGTCAAACATATTGAAGCCGCAAATCAGAAACCAAAAGTGTTAATTAGTGGTTCTGCCATTGGTTACTACGGTAATACGGGCGACGTGGTTATAAATGAATCCACATCGGCTGGCTCTGATTTTGGTGCAACGTTGTGTTCAGCTTGGGAAAATGCGGCATTAAAATCAAGCATTCGAGTTTGTATTTTACGAACAAGCTTAGTTTTGGATTCGTCGGGTGGTTTTTTAAAAAAAATGTTGCTGCCATTCAAATTGGGATTGGGTGGGCGCATGGGTGATGGCAAACAATGGATGAGTTGGATTCACATCGATGATTACGTTGCGATTGTAATTAAGTTATTGGACAACGCAGAAGCGGAAGGCGCATATAACATGACTGCTCCAGAACCTGTGACCAACGACCAATTTACAAAAACACTTGCCATGATAATTTCTCGACCTGCATTTTTTAATATGCCTGATTGGTTTTTAAAATTGCTACTTGGTGAACGTGCTGATTTAATTCTTGGAGGACAACGTGTGTCACCTGTCAAAATTAACGAATTAGGTTATGAATTTGTTTATCCAGATTTAAAAAATGCCATTCAATCGTTGTTACGGTGAATCTACGGGTTAATTGATACACATCAAAACACATTTTTTGAAGCATTCTACTAGATTGTTCAATGTGTTAAAGTTTACCACCGCCCAAAAAATGTCGATGTTTTTCGTCATGGGTGTTTAATCTAAAAATAAAAATGATGTTTCATAAGATTTAGGAGAGATAAAAATGTTTAAAATTCGTTCATTAGTTACCGCATTAGCATTAGTGGGTTCGATGTCAGTAGCCAATGCGTGGGACGTTTTGCCAACGCAAGCACCAGAACCTGCTGACAATCCAAGTACGCCTGAAAAAATCGAATTGGGGCAAATGCTTTATCACGACCCGCGTTTGTCTTCAACGGGTACGGTGTCTTGTGCATCTTGTCATAACACGATGTTGGGTGGTGAAGACAATCGTTCACATTCAATGGGTGTACAAGCACAATTGGGCGGAAGAAGTGCGCCAACTGTTTGGAATTCGGCATTTAACAAAGTGCAATTTTGGGATGGTCGGGCAGCAACTTTAGAAGCACAAGCCGCAGGTCCTGTGACAAGTCCCGTTGAAATGGGAATGAAAAGTTGGGATGACGTAGTGGCGCGTTTAAAAGCAATTGATGGTTATCAAAAAGCATTTGAAAAAGCGTTTGGTAAAGATACGATTTCTAAAGACACTGCGACTAAGGCGATTGCTGCTTATGAACGCACATTAATTACACCAAATAGCCCTTATGATAAATTTGTTGGTGGTGATAAATCGGCTTTATCTGCCCAACAAATTCGCGGCATGGAAAAAGTCGCTGAACTCGGTTGTACCAGTTGCCACAGTGGCGCAGCGTTTAATGGTGCTGGCGTATTCCAAAAATTCCCAATGAATGGTGACGGTTATTTAGAAGCAAAATTCCATTTCACCAAAGACAAAGGCGTTGCTGATGTTTCTAAAAAAGTGGAAGACGAACATTTTTGGAAAGTGCCAACGTTGCGAAATGTCGCTTTAACAGCACCTTATTTCCATAACGGTTCAGTCGCGACATTAACTGAAGCAGTCAATGTAATGGCAAAATTGCAGTTAAATAAAGAATTATCAAAAGACGAAACCGCTGACATTGTGGCGTTTTTAAATGGTTTGACGGGTGAATTCCCTAAACAAAAAATGCCAACATTGCCTGCAACAGCAGGTAAAACGGTAAATTAAACGAAGGGTGAGCGCGACAAATTCGCGCTCACTTGGACGATTCCCGACTGTTTTGGTGTAGAATTACACCGTCCGTCTTAAACGGCAGTTTTCAGTCATTTTTATTTTCATCATTGGAGTTTTACATGAGTGTTTTAGTTGGTAAACAAGCCCCAGATTTCACAGTTCCAGCCGTTTTAGGTACAGGTGAAATTGTCGATTCATTTAATTTTGCAGAAAACACAAAAGGCAAATACGCGATTGTCTTTTTCTATCCATTAGATTTCACATTCGTTTGCCCAAGCGAATTGATTGCATTAGATCACCGCATGGAAGAATTCACGAAACGTAATGTGGAAGTTATTGCAGTGTCTATTGATTCACATTTCACACACAACGCGTGGCGCAACACACCAATCAATCAAGGTGGTATTGGCGCAGTGAAATATACGATGGCAGCAGATTTAAGTCATTCAATTGTAAATGCTTACGATGTTGCTGTTGAAGGCGTGGGCATTGCATATCGTGGCGCATTCCTAATCGACACTACTGGCAAAGTTCGCGTTCAAATCGTGAATGATTTACCAATTGGTCGTAACATTGACGAGTTAATTCGTTTGGTTGACGCACTTCAATTCCACGAAGAACACGGCGAAGTTTGCCCAGCAGGTTGGAATAAAGGCGATGCAGGTATGAATGCAAATCCAGCAGGTGTTGCAGAATACTTAGCGAGCAACGCAGCTAAATTATAAGTTTGAGTGATAAAACAAAAGGCGCAAGGCTCAACAGTCTTGCGCCTTTTGTGTTTTAGGCGTTTTCGTTTTTGGCATCGAGTAATAATTTTTGACGAATAAACCACGTTGCCGCGAAACCAATAATTGCGGGAACGGTTGCGGCAAATAATCGGTTGCTAGTCACTGAATCCGTAATTAAATGCGCGATTTCCCACGTTATGCCGAAACCAATTAAACCAATAATTGCCCATTTGAATGGTGCTTGCCCGTTTTCTTTTGCAGTGTGAAAAAACCAAACCAAAACTGCTACGGCGGCAAATTTTGCTAATAACATTGTCGTTTCCTTTTTATTATTTTGACGAGTTTAAAATCATAGCATGACGCTAGAAAAAATCCCTGATGAGTTTGATTTTGCCAACGCGTTATTGACGTGGTTCGACACGCACGGGCGAAAAGATTTACCGTGGCAGCAAGATAAATCGCCGTATCGCGTGTGGCTGTCTGAAATTATGTTGCAACAAACACAAGTTGCCACCGTGATTCCGTATTTTGAAGCGTTCATTGAAAAATTCCCAACGGTTGAATCGTTAGCCGCTGCGCCCCTTGATGACGTTTTATTACGCTGGGCGGGGTTAGGTTATTACGCGCGCGCTCGAAATTTGCATAAAGCCGCGCAAACGATTGTTCAACTCGGTTATTTTCCGAATACGTTGCCTGAATTATTGGCATTATCAGGTATTGGAAAATCAACAGCGGGTGCGATTTTAAGCATTGCATTTCAACAATCACAGCCAATTCTTGATGGAAATGTGAAACGTGTTTTGGCGCGATTTTATACAGTTTCAGGTTGGATAGGGCAGGGCGCAATTGAAAAGCAGTTGTGGGAATTGAGCGAAAGAATTACGCCTTCTGAACGCTGTGACGATTACACACAAGCTATTATGGATTTGGGGGCAACGCTTTGTACACGCAGCAAACCACGTTGTTTTGATTGTCCAATGTCAAAATTTTGCAACGCATTTCTGACACAAACGGTGGCACTTTATCCGTCGTCGAAACCCGCTAAAAAATCGCCGATTAAACAAACACTTTTTTTAGTGATTCGTAATGAACAGCAACAAATTTGGTTGGAACAACGCCCGACGAAAGGCATTTGGGGCGGATTGTGGAGTTTGCCCGAAGTGTCAATGCTCGAAGACGCGCAAACTTGGTGTGATGAACGAAATTTAACGATTCAACATCGGCAATTTTTAACGACTCAACGGCACACATTTTCTCATTATCATTTGGATTACACGCCGTTGTGGCTCGAGGTTCAATCCGAAGAAAATCTTAATTTTCATACACGCCAACAATGGCAAAACCGCGCGTTACCTGCGCCTATCAATATACTTTTAACCCAACTCACAGAGGATTTTTTATGACACGAATGATTTATTGCGTAAAACTTGGCACAGAAGCCGAAGGTTTAGACGCGCCACCGTTTCCAGGTGAACAAGGTTTGGAAATTTTTGAACACATTTCAAAAGGCGCGTGGACATCGTGGTTAGGTCAACAAACGATGTTAATTAACGAAAATCGTTTGGCGAGTTTTGACCCCAAAGCACGAACATTTTTAGCTGCTGAACGGCGTAAATTTTTATTTGAAGGCAATAACGAAAAGCCTGAAGGTTATGTCGCACCTGCAATTTCTTAATTCGTTACGAGTGATTGGTGGTGAAAATAAAAATCCAATTTTGTAATTTTTACCGCCATAACTTATTGGTTAACATATTGTGAGCTTCAAATTTAGTTTAGAATCTGGAAAAGTAATTCAAAGAAAAGGGCGTAAAAAAAGATGATAAACACCATTATCGAAACAGAAAAATTGCAACATGAATTATTGACTCATCAGATTGAACTAGAAATGCAAAATGAGGAGCTTCGAATTGTCAATTTAACGTTGCAAGTGGAACGTAATCGTTATTCGAGTCTTTATGATTTTGCACCGATTGGTTATCTTACAATTAACCAAGTAGGTCGGATTATCAAAAGCAATTTTGCGGCTGCTGAATTACTTGAAATGAATAACAAACAATTATTGAACAAACATTTTATTACTTTTCTCGCACCAGAAAATAGTGACGTTTGGCATGTTTTTTTTACCTCGGCTATGAAACACCATGAACGGCGAAGCATCGTTTTAAAATTAAAACGGAGTAATTCTGCTGAAATCTATATTCACGTTGATTGCCAACACAACACATCTATCGATAACGATTCGACGTTGCTTGTATCGCTGACAGATGTTAGTGAACGCACCCAAAATGAAATCAGATTGCAACAATTGGTCAATCAAGAACACGCTTGGCGCATTGAACAAAGTCAATTTATAACCATTCTTGCACATGAATTAAAAAATTTATTAGCGGCAATACAGTTGGCGTTATCTTTAATTTCAGAATCTGATGAAATTGTTTATATCGTAAATAAAGTCATTCAAGATATTACCAATCTTGTTCAGCGTTGCTTACAATCTGAAAAATTAAATGATCAACAAGTCGAAGTTTATATTGAAAATCACAATTTATTTAGCAAGTTTGAAAAAGTTAAAAAAAATGTAAGTTCATCTGAGCGACTGGTCATTAACGTAGATTCTTTACTAACATTCAACACCGATGGACAGTTGATATATACGATTTTATTGAATTTAATTGATAACGCCCTCAAATATAGTCCGTCCAATAGTTTGGTCATTGTTAATGTTGAAATTGAAATTGAAACTGAGAAATCACAATTTTTAGTCATTTCAGTTCAGAATGAAATTGGAATGGCGGGTGCGCCAGATCAAGCTAAAGTTTTTCACAAGTATTATCGTAATAAATCAGCGCATCATGAGATAGGCTCAGGGCTTGGATTGTATATTATTAAAGCAATGACTGATTTATTAGGCGGTGAAATTATTTACTTACACGATGATAATTATGTGTGTTTCACTTTACGATTCCCATATTCAAATAGATTAATAAAAAAGGACTAATTGATGAATATCGTTGTGATTGAAGATTACACTTCGTTAAGAGTGATACTTATAAAGACGATAGAAAAAATAGCAGGGTGTTCAGCTATTGGCTTATCGTGTGCAGAAGAGGTAGATGAGTTAACGGCTAGTCAAAAAGCAGATATATTTATTATTGATTTGAATTTGCCTGATGAAGATGGCATCAGCTTAACAAAGCGGATTCGTAAATCGAATCCATTAGTTGGAATCATCATATTAACTGCACGCGATAAAGCAGAAGATAAAGTTATCGGTTACGAAAGTGGCGCGGATATTTATCTTACAAAACCAACCAATTTTTCAGAATTATCTGCGTCAATTTTAGCTTTATCAAGACGAATTCAAGCCGAAAAAATGATTTCTACCGATTTAAAACTTGATAGTACAAATCTCATTTTAAAATTTAATGATTTGGAAATTGGTATAAATGAAACAGAGGCGATTATTCTCACAAGGCTTGCACAAGCAAAAAATCAGCAGCTTGAATGTTGGCAATTACTTGAAGCTATTGATGAAGATATGGATTTAGAAACAGCAAAAGCTTATTTAAACGTGAGAATTTATCGCTTGAAACAAAAGTTAACAAAAATTGGGTTTAAAAATAGCATTAGAAATCATCGTGAAAAAGGCTATCAACTTTGCGTCAATGTAATCATTATTTAATTACCTCCGTTTTAAAAAAAGTGCGACAAATTGCCGCGTGACATTTTGTCACGCGACGATTTGTCACATTTTCAAGCATTAAATCTACGATTAGACTATTGCCAACTTGTGAATTTGTCGGTTCACAGGTTTGAACATTTCAACTTCCAATCGAGAATATAAAATGAAAAAATTGAACAAAAACCAAATTATTATTGCTGCTGGTATTTCTGCATTAACCGCTATTATTGCATTTCAGCAAGTGAGCGTTGCCGATTCAAAATCTAACGAACCTAAAACGGTTGGCTGGTACACCGCAAACATCAAAGCCGCCCAAGCTAAAAACAACGAATGTCGTGGCGAATCAGGCAACACGGAATTACAAGCAACGCCTGATTGTGTTAATGCGTTAAATGCTCTGCAAATCAGTTTCAAATAACATTAGTTCAAACAAAAAATAAAAAAGGCACGAACTATCGTGCCTTTTTTATACGAATTTTTAACGTAATAAAATTTTGAGTGTTTTTCGATGTTTAATTTCAAAAATAAATTTTGTTTTTGGCTGTAAGTATTTGTTTTATATCCTATTTACCCCCCCCCCGTGCGAGTATCCCTATGAAATATATTGAAATTTTTCAATTTCAAAAGTTGTTTTAATATACACAGTTGTTGAAAATAATTTATCGATAAATGGAGACGATGATATGTGTACGAATCAAGAGTTCAAAGAAATAATGAGAACATTTAGACAATTGCCAGATTTATATCAACAATCGATTATAGGTGTCATAAGGCATAGAAAGGAGCTTTACGATTTGCAATTAACGGTTGAAAACATGCGAAATCCTCATAGAACAAATTTCTCAAAGGTAGGATTATAAGCATGACTCGATTTCGCGATGAAACGTTAAAAGTAGTTGCAGAACAGATTTGTTTAACAACAAAACAAGACTTTCATATTCAAGCAATACAATCCATTTCGGGCGGTGATATTAGCTCCGCTTTTAAATTTGAAGGAAAAACAAAAAGTTATTTTGTGAAACTGAATCGTCCACAAATGCTTAATATGTTTCAAGCGGAATTTGCGGGTTTACAAGCCTTAGCACAAACCAACACCGTTTCTGTTCCACGTCCTGTACTTTGTGGCAACACAGATAAAATAAGTTTTTTGGTGCTGGAATATATTGAGTTGAATCGTTTTACAACGTTATCAAAACGCCTGTTAGGACAACAATTAGCCGAATTACATTTGATGCCGCAACCTTATTTCGGATGGCATATTGATAACACGATTGGTTCAACGATACAGCTCAATTCGCAAACCAAAGATTGGATTAGGTTTTGGCACAAATTGCGTTTAGATTTTCAATTACAACTCGCTATTTCCAAAGGATACGGCAAACAGTTGGCAGCGTTGGGAGGGTTGTTAATTGAACGATTAGCGGATTTTTTTCAAGGCTATACGCCTTCACCTTCATTGCTTCATGGTGATTTATGGTCGGGGAATGTCGCATCGACGATAGGTGATAATCCGATTGTGTTTGACCCCGCGTGTTATTTTGGTGACAGGGAAACTGACTTGGCAATGACTGAATTATTTGGTGGATTTGGACGTGATTTTTATGCAGCTTATAACGATGTTTGGGAATTAGACAGCGGTTATCAAACCCGTAAGCATCTTTACAATCTTTATCATGTTTTGAATCATCTTAATTTGTTTGGTGGAAGTTATATTTTTCAAGCTGAAACGATGATGAAAAATTTGGTGCAAGAAGTGGGTTCTTTTAAGTTGCTTTAGCGGTTTATGTTTATCAGCCTCCAGATTTTCTGGGGGCTTTTAACTTTTTTCAATAAACGTCAGTGTTTTTTCGGGCAAAATATCTTTGTTTTCGCCTTCCAAATATAATCGCGCATCTTCGTGAACCGTAGACATAAAACGAATCAACTGAATTTCGCGCCGCATTTTTTCTTCAAAATCCGTGGTTTCCCACATTTCATTGAGTAAATATTTCGCATGATGGTGAATCGTGAACGCTACCGCCTCGGGCAAATGTGTGTAACTGCTTTGAATCGAATGTTTTAGCTGGTCGAGTGAGGCGAGATATTGTTTATAATCTTTCACATCTTGTTTGCATTTCGTTTTAAACATCAACAATTCGGCGGTGTGCTGCGTTTGCAGAATCGTTAATTCATGTTTTAACTGCTGACTGCGTTTTCTGAGTTCAGCAATCATCGCTTTTTCAGCCAATACTTTCGCTTGTTTTAACGTGGCTTCTTTGCCTTGATTGTCACGTTGCCACGTTAAATTCTTGCTTTTCAGTTCGTGAATCGTCGTGAGGATATTTAAAAGCCAATCTTTCAACATAGTTATTTGCCAGTCATGGTTGCTATTTTGTGATGTAATTTTAACAGAGCCTGTTCATTTTGTTGTACTCGATAACGTTCATTGTCGGCTTGTAATTGTGAAAAATAATCTTTGGAAAACGTGTGTTTAATCCGCTGTAAATCCTGTTCAATCGCTTCAGAAAGCGCGTTAATTTGTTGCCGATTATTTTTTTCGAGGAGTTTTTTGCGTTGCCGTTCGTTGAAATAATTCAGTTGTAGTCGTTGAAAATGAAACAACCGTTTTTGATTTGAATGAGTATTTTTTATAAACAGAAACTCGCGATTTTCATTTTGTTCTGCTGAAAAATAATTCCGTGTCACGCACCAAATTCGTTGAAGAATGCCAAATAATCCCGCAAAAATTAACACGCCAAATGCTGCCAATAATAAAAATGCCGCTAATTGCGTGGCAAAAGCGGCGAAAATGATAAAGGTAAAAATTAGCAACATTTTCGCCAATAAAAAGAGCGGCAAACACAGCAACATCATCCAAAACGCAAACCGAATCAGCATTCGATTTTAATAATGTGGCGGAAGTTCATAAGTGGGTGATGATTCATCGGGTGATTTGGAAGCCAAACTATCAACTCGTTCGTGAATGGTTTTATACGCTCGTTCGAGGCGATCAATTTGTTGCTGTTGCGCGGCGATAATATCATTCAACGTTTGCAACAAATCGTCTTGATACGCAGCTTTAATTTCTAATTCGATGAGGCGATTTTCTGTCATGAGCATTTTTGCAAAAGGTTAAAACGAAAAAGCGCGTCGAGAAATTCAACACGCTTTTGTTTTTGGAAAAATCTAGGCAACTGCTTTCAAATCGTGAACGGTCAAACTGCCGCGTCCGTCTTCGGTGATTTCATCGTCGCTCATTTTGAAATTATCGACTTTCATCGTGAGATATTTATCGAAATAGGCTTTTAAATCTTTTTCGATAGCTTTGTCATAATCAGGTTTGACGATGTGCGTCGTTCCCCATTTCGTGTGAACGACTTTGCCATCAATCACCACGATTTCGCCGTCTTTGAAAACGTAATCGGGTTTTTCAAACATTTTTTGACGGTCAACGTTGTCGGTGTAAATCGTAATATCCGCCCAATTTCCTGCGCTCAAACCACCACGATTTTGTAAGCCAATCAATTTCGCCGCACCCGCTCGCGTCATAATTGCGATTTCTTGCAACGTATATTCGCGTTCAATCGACGCTAATGTGGTCATTTTTTGCGCTTCGGGATGAATGGTCGAAAGCACGTCATTTCTAAACGTTCTATCCATTAACAACCGAATCAAATGCGGATAACTGGTGAACGGCGCACCGTTTGGATGGTCAGTGGTTAAGAAAATCCGCCACGGATCTTCGACCAACAAAAACGTTTCCAAACCAATCGCCCACTGCAACGCATTCACAAAGTTTTTATCTTTGTATTTGAACGGCACCACGCCACACCCCGCGTCGCATTCAATATCCATCGTTACCCATTTATTCGGGCTGGCGTGTTTATGATTCGCGTGTTGCCGCATATTGTCGCCCGATGCAGTCACAGTTTGACCGAACAAAATCTGTCCCACGTCGATGGTGATATTTTTATGTTTATTTACTGCTTCTGCGATATATGCTGCGCCCGAAGAAAATTTAAAATCGCCTTCTGTGCCATAACTGTGGAATTGAATATGCGTTAAGTGCATCGGTAAACCACCAATGCCTTGAATCGTATCCAGCGTGGTTTCGATATTTCCTGGAACACCCAAATTACAGCCGTGAACGTGCAACGGATGTGACACACCCAGTTCTTTCACCGCCGTCGCCAACACGCGCAAAATCTCGCGTGGGGTAACGCCATAATGACTATTTTGTTCGTCTAAATCGAGTTTGCGTTGGTTGAATTTAAACGCATTGATGCCGCCAGGATTCACAACTTTCACGCCAATCGCTTTCGCTGAATTCATCGTCCACGCGACGTAATCGTTAATCGCTTTTTGGTCTTTTTTCGCGGTCAGCATTCGCAACAAATAATCGTCGCTGCCCAACATGACGTAACCGCCTTTGTCCAGAATCGGAATATCGCCCATTTCCATGTGCGCTTGACGGGCGTTAATCGGCAACAATGCAGGTTCAAAACCAGCGGTGTAGCCCATTTCGGCGTAACGATAACCCGTCACAAAAGAACTCGGCATCGCGTGTCCACAACCTGAACGGCAGACATCATTGCTGGCGACAGGGTCTTGACGATGGTCTTCGGGTAATAATGTTCGCGCGATATTGCCTTTGCCGCCGCCGATGTGCGTGTGCATATCGATTGCGCCCGACATCACGACTTTGCCTTTCAAATCGTATTCTTTATCGACTAAAAATTCGCCCGTCGGTTTATCGATGATTTTGCCGTCTTGAATGTAAATATCTTGCTGTTTGCCATCGACACCGCTGGCTGGGTCGTACACTGTGCCGCCCGTTAATTTGATTAACATACTGATTCCTCGCGAAAAACCTGTTCAATTGCGTTTAAAACTTCCGCTGTGCTGGGCAAATTTGAATCACGCAACTTTTTCAATCGAATTGCTACCACGTTATCGAGCCGAAACGCATGACCCGCGTGGTCAATCGCAGGCGTTCCAACAGGAATAAATACGTCGGGTTCTTTTTCAAACGTCATTCCAGAACGCGCCACCACAATGGTCGGAACATTCGTTTGAGGCGGATTTGCTTTGGCGTTAAACGCATTCACCCAAATCAGCGCGTCGGCTTCACCGTTGTTTAATAGTTCATTCGTTTCAAATAAAAACGGGTCATATTCGGGATAACCTTTGGCAAAACTCACTCGTGCCGCATAACCTGTCGTCCAACCACAAACTTGATTTGCCGTTTGGTCGCCATCTTTGCCACCAAGTGGAAAACCCGAACAGCGTGTCGTTTGGTTCACATCTTTGACCATTTCTGAAATCGTTTGCACGGTGAGTTCAGCGTGCGAATAATTCAATGCGCCAGCCGCCCACGTCACAACACCGTATTTTGCAGCAGTGAGTTTTTCAGCAATCGCGGTTAAATCTGAAATTGAAATTCCCGCAACGCTTTCAGCATGAATCGGTTGACCTTTTACCAACGCGCGTAAAACAGTCATAACTTCGGGCAAATCTTCGTTTTCACATTCAAAAACTTGCGCGGTTTTACCATTCGGAGACGTTGACGCATTGCCCGATGGTTTTGTGCCTAAATAAATAATCTCGCGGTCGCTGGTGTTTTCTAAAAACATCGCTTCGTTCCACAGATATTTTTCAAAAAAACGTGGCGCGAAACCTTCTAAATCGGTGCCGACAATCAATAATAAATCACAGCGGTTTTTCACCTCGGCGAGCGTGGTATTCATCCAGCCAGAATCTTGCAACGCCAAAAGGTTTTTACGTGCGTTGTTAAAATTAGCGTTATCAACCACTGCGCCTGTTCTATCGGCTAATGCCAATAAACCGCGCATTCCATTTACGTCTGTCGCGCAACCGCCAATCACGGGATAATTTGTGTTTTTCAACAAACTTGCAGCGTGTGCAATGGCTTCTTTTAATTCGACTTCTTTGCCATTGATACGCGCTTTCGTGTCAGTGATTGGTTGTTCAAATGCGGGCGTATTCACCGTACAACCGTTTTCAATCACGCTGATTTTCAAGCCATCAACTTTAATTGTTAAATCGTCCGTACCAACGCCGCAAAACGGGCTGGGAACTTCTGTCATTTCACTCATCAAATGCCCTCTAGTCTTTTTTAATATATTTAAAACGTGGGTCTTCAGGTGTTCCTTCAAAAACGCCTTCTGATTCTATTGCGGCATCCCACATGACAACCTCTTCAATTTTTTTTGCTAACGCAAAATCTTTTTCGGTAATGCCTTTTGCCGCATGTGTGACTAATTTCACAATCACAAATGCGTAAGAAACACTCAAATCGGGATGATGCCACGCTTTTTCGGCTAAATGTCCCACCGTATTTACCACCATTAAGGTTGCTTTCCAACCGCTGGTTTTGATTTTTCGTCGAATCCAACCGTTTTCATAAATCCAATGCGGTAATTCATTTTTTAAGCGTGTTTCAATTTCGTCGTCGCTTAACGCGCGATGACTGCTTGTTTCTTCTGACATTTTTGTTCCTGAAATAAAAACTAACCTTGAATGAAAATTTGATTCGTATTTAATTGCGTCGTATTACTAAGAATCGTAAATTCGATGGGTTCTGCACCACCTAAACCATCGCTATCGTAAAACAAACTATGATTTAACACGTTAAAAATAATGCGTTGTAATGTATTTTCAGCTGCAGTCGAATTATTACTGATTAAAAATTCTTCTGTTGTTAATTGATTGCCACCATTCAGCCCACTAAAAATTGAACGATTTAATGTCAATTTATCCTCGGTTGAGAAATCAGTAATTACATCTATGTTAAATACGCTTAATGGCGAAGTAAAAACAAAATTATCACTTCCTGCATTGCCAGTGAGTTCGTTGGCAACACTATTACCAATTAACGTGTCGTTCACAGAACCGCCGATAGCTTTTTCAATAATGGTACCGTAAGCAACTGAAAGATTATCTTTTGCGGGATAAAGTTCCGTTGAATTATTGTCATACATCAACGTCGCTGCGCCAATTGAACTAAATTCACCCGCACGTAAATCTACAGTTTGTGGTTGAGTTTGGTTATTTACATCAATTGTATCAACGCCATTACTGTCCCAAATTGTCATGCGTGGATTTGTGTTTGTATCCCAACGATAAACATTATCGCCCGTGTTATAACTAATATTCGCGCCATATAATGATTGAATCGCGGCGATGTCATAAAGCAAAGGTGTTTTTTCAGAAGTAGCCGCTGAATTCGTATTCAAATCATCACCATTTGCGGTTTTATTTGCATAATTGTTATAAGACATCAGCGTGTATTGCTCATTATCTTTAGCGTCAATTAAAAAAGGTGCGTCCTGCCCACCTAAATCACTGCCATTATAATTTCCTGGATGCTTTAAGCCCAATGCGTGTCCTATTTCATGCAACAATGTCGAATAACCATAACTTCCAACCGTCACATCAGAATTACTTTCAATCGATGACTTGACACGGATTGTGGCACTTACAAAATCATTCATCAATGATGCTGGTGTTGAAGTATTAGCAGCCGCTGCGGGATCGTCTAACCCACTCACATTGGTAAATGTAATATCTGCTTTTTCGGAGCTACTCGTTGGTACTTCCGTAAATTTCAGTTTAGCGATATTGGCGTATTCTTGAAATGCCAAACGTGTGGCGACTTGTTGCTCTGCACTAAATTTTGTTGGATTCGGGCTTGCGTCTTTAGGATTGGGAATTTTGTTCAAATCAAAACTATACGTTAAAACCAAATTGCCATCAGTATCACGTTGAAAAGGTGTTTTAGGATGTTCAATATCGGCTTTGAAATTATTCGGCGCAGTAGACGCAAACGATGTGTTAAAGCTAATCGAATTCGCAACAATTGGAATATCCAACGTTTTTAAAACTGAAAACGGTGAAAACGCGCTGATGTTTAAATAATACGTCCCCGCACTCAATTCATAAACGTGCGCTTGGGGTTTATCGGAAAAATAATTGTAGCGTGTGCCAATTAACCCACCAGTTGATACCGATTTATAAAAACCAATATCAAATTGCTGTGCAAATTTAGTCGTATCAAGTGTGAATTTTGTGGTGTTATCGAGCGTGAATTTATAATAAGCATCTGTTTGTTGTGGAGCTAATTCGGCACGAATCGTTGACGTTGTTGCGTTAAATTGTAACGCAGGCAAAACAAAATCGTCTGATGATTCCGTGTTAATTAACACGTTGAAATCATACGGTTGATTAATTCTGGCATCATTCGGAGAAACTTCACCTTTATCAATTCGCAATACATAATCACCAGCGGGTAAATTTTGATAACGATTTAATTGTCCATTGGAATCAAAAATACTATTGGAATATGTCATTCCATTTAAGCCGTCACTTGAAAATAATGCGGCATCAATTACATCTGCATTTTTACTTAAATCCTGCACATTAACCGCACTCGTTTCTATCAAATGAATTTTGTACCATGTTTGGGCGTGTTCTGAATTGTCTAAGATCCCTTGAAAAACAACGTGATTTACTGTTTTATCGGTTTGCGTTAAATCAAAGGCTAAATCCGCATTACTCGCCCGAATCCGCCATTGTTCTGTGTTAAACGTTGAATAATCTACGCCATTTTTCACGCTTGGCGAATAAGTTAATAACGTCGTCACGCTGTCTAATTGATTGACATTATTGGCTTGATAAACAAATGGAGCTTTGGCTTCAAAGTTTTCAGTGCTAGTTGGAATCGGGGGCAAAGGAAGAACAGGCGATTCAATTTTAGGATTTGAAATTTCTTTTACGCTGGTTATGCCATCAGAAAATTGTAAAAACTCAACATTCATCAGCATATCTTCACCATCATTGATAACGCCTTTTTTTACTGTACCAATAAACTTCACTTTGATTTGTGATGAACCATCAGCATTGGTTTGTGGTGTAATTTGATATTGATTTTTGGCATTATTAAATAACGCGATATCGTCACCATTGCCGCCGATTAACGAATCATTGCCTGCCATACCATTTAAAATATCGTTACCATTATTACCCGTAATTTTATTCGCGGCGTTATTACCGATGCCTTTCGTGGCAGTTTTTGTAGTAAAAATCAGATTTTCTACATTCGTAGGCAACGTGTAAACCAGCAAAGATGTTTCAATTGTATCATTGCCGCCGACTTTTAAATTTGAGTTTGTTTCGATGACAATATCTTTGTCATTCTCAACAAAATAATAGTCGTCGCCATTTCCACCAGACATTTTGTCTACACCGACACCACCATCTAACGTATCGTTACCCAATCCGCCGTTCAATGTGTCATTACCTACGAATCCATTTAAAACATCATCGCCCGCTGCGCCAGTAAGTAGGTCGTTTTTTTTCGTACCATTTTTAAGAGTCATTATTTTTTCTCACGCAAGGGTTCAGGATTTTTACGCCAATTTTGCTTTCAAAATTTTATTGATTTCAGCGGGATTACCTTTGCCTTGCATGGCTTTCATGACTTGCCCGACGAAGAAGCCAAACATTTTTTCGTTGCCACCGCGATATTGTTCGGCTTGTTTTTCGTTTGCTGCCAAAATCGTGTCGATAATCGCTTCAATCGCGCCTGTGTCGGTGATTTGTCTTAATCCTTGCGTTTCGATAATTTCGTCAGCGGATTCTGAACCATTCCACAAGAATTCAAACACTTGTTTACCGATTTTGCCTGAAATCGTATCGTCGGCAATTCGCGCCACCAAACCCGCAAAACGTTCTTCGTTAATTGGGGATTCCGCGATTTCCAAATCTGCACGATTCAATGCAGCTGATAATTCGCCCGTAATCCAATTTGCACAAATCGCGCTTTCGCAACCCGAAATTTTCACTACATTTTCAAAATAATCCGCCATATCACGCGAGCTAGTTAAAATCGTCGCGCTTTCATCGTTTAATTTGTAATCCGTTTTGAAACGCAAAAGTTTCGCTTCGGGTAATTCGGGCAACGCAGCTTTGAGTTCCGCTTTTAATTCATCGCTTACAAACACAGGCAACAAATCAGGGTCAGGAAAATAGCGGTAATCGTTCGCTTCTTCTTTGCTACGCATTGAGCGCGTTTCGTCTTTGTCGGAATCGTACAAACGGGTTTCTTGAACAACTTTTCCACCGTTTTCAATCACGTCAATTTGGCGTTCAACTTCGTGGTTAATGGCTTTTTCAACGAATTTGAATGAATTGATATTTTTGATTTCAGCACGAGTTCCGAATTCAACTTGTCCTTTCGGACGCACGGAAACGTTGGCATCACAACGGAACGACCCTTCTTGCATATTGCCGTCGCAAATTCCTAAATAACGTACAAGTTCATGCAATTTTCGCATATACGCAACGGCTTCTTTCGCAGAACGCATATCAGGTTCAGACACGATTTCTAACAATGGCGTGCCTGCGCGATTCAAATCAATGCCTGTCAAACCGTGAAAGTTTTCATGTAACGATTTGCCAGCGTCTTCTTCTAAATGCGCTCGCGTTACGCCGATGCGTTTCGTTTCGCCTTCAACTTCAATATCTAAAAATCCTTTGCCGACAATTGGTAATTCAAATTGGCTGATTTGATAACCTTTGGGCAAATCGGGATAAAAATAATTTTTGCGAGCAAATACCGAATACGGGGCAATTTCTGCCTCAATCGCCATGCCGAAAATGACTGCTTTTCGCACCGCATCTTCATTCAAAACAGGCAAAACGCCTGGCATTCCGAGCGAAATTACGCAGGCTTGTGTGTTAGGTTCGGCACCATAAGCTGTTGCTGCACCAGAGAAAATTTTAGTTTTTGTCGCTAATTGTGCGTGAATTTCTAAACCAATCACGACTTCCCATTGTGTGTTCATATTTTTCCTTTTTTAAAGTAAAGGCAATTGTTTGTTTGTGCCAATTGATTGACCGAAAAATTGTATTGATTTTTCTGGCACATTATCGTGGTGGGTTTTTAATATCCCAATAACACATATATACAAGAAATGCGGCGGCACAAAACAGACCAAAGCCCGCGCTCTGTGTTCCTACCGTTATCTGATAAAAAATAGTAGGCAATCCGATAGCTGCGATTATTATAAATCCACACCCACGATTACCAGATGTATTCGAGTGATACCCTTTCATTTCTTTACCCCAAATTTGGCGATTGTTTATGCCAATCTGTGACGTTTTGATAAGCGTGTGCGACGTTCAACAAACGCGCTTCGTCGAAATAATTGCCAATCACTTGCAAACCAACGGGCAATCCGTTGATGAATCCAGCAGGAATCGACATTGCTGGCAAACCTGCTAAGTTAATCGCAATCGTGTAAATATCTGCTAAGTACATTTCAATCGGATTCGCCAATTTCTCACCGATATTAAACGCAGGCGTTGGCGTAACAGGGCTGAAAATCACATCAACGTCATTCAACGCATTTTTGAAATCTTCACTGATCAAACGGCGAACTTGTTGGGCTTTCAAATAATACGCATCGTAATAACCTGCTGAAAGCGCGTAAGTTCCCATTAAAATTCGACGTTTTACTTCTTTACCAAACGCTTCGCCGCGTGAGCGAGTGTACAAGTCGTTTAAATCCGCAGGATTTTCACACCGATAACCAAACCGCACGCCGTCAAAACGGGACAAATTCGACGAACATTCTGCCGATGCAATAACGTAATACGCCGGAATCGCATATTTCAAATTCGGCATTGAAACTTCTTTGATTTCTGCTCCGAGTTTTTTGTATTCATTAATTGCTGTTTCTAATGTTGCAGCCATGTCAGCGTTCAAATCAGTGGTAAAAAATTCTTTCGGCAAACCGATTTTTAAACCTGCTAATGGTTTGTTTAAATCCGCACAATAATCAGGAACAGGTGCATCAACGCTGGTGGAATCTTTCGCGTCAAAACCCGCCATCGCTTGCAACAAAATCGCGCAATCTTCCGCACTTCGCGCCATAGAACCACCTTGATCCAAACTCGATGCGTAGGCAATCATGCCGAAACGTGACACGCGCCCGTAAGTCGGTTTGATTCCCGTGATGCCACAAAATGCGGCGGGTTGGCGAATTGAACCGCCCGTATCTGAGCCTGTTGTGCAAACCGCGAGTTGTGCTGCAACCGCCGCCGCCGAACCACCTGATGAACCGCCTGAAACGGCATTTTTATTCCACGGATTTTTCACCGCACCATAAAAACTGGTTTCATTTGACGACCCCATCGCAAATTCGTCCATGTTCAATTTGCCTAAATTCACCGCACCCACTGAGTTTAATTTTTCAACAATCGTGGCGTTGTATGGTGCGATGAAGTTATCGAGCATTTTTGAACCACAAGTCGTTTTCACGTCTTGGGTGCAAAAAATATCTTTGTGCGCCATCGGAATACCCGTTAATAATTCGGCATTTCCTGAAGCGATTCGAGCATCAGCGGCTTGTGCGGCGTGCAACGCTAAATCTTCCGTCACAGTAATGAAAGCATTCAAATCGGCGTGTTGTTTAACGCGATTTAAAAAATGCTGCGTCAGTTCAACGCTAGAAAATTCTTTGGCGCGTAAACTTTGCGCGAGTTCTAAAATAGTTTTGTTGTGCATATTATTGAGTTTCTCTTTGTTGAAATAATGCGAAATTTTACCGTTTTTAATGGGCTTTGCGGCGAGTTATTTTTTTAACCTTTATTGCAGCCTTTTGGCAAAAGCCACGATGTTTTTGAAACATCGTTTTTAAATTCTGAGTTTGAGGGGATTTTTTCACCCGTTTGTCGCTCTATTTCAGTGACTGAAACTAAATAACTGTCGAGTTTTGAGCGTTGTGCGACAGAACTATTTGGCACAATCCACGCAATGACTTTTTCGTTATTTATATCGCCACGAATCACAACTTTCCAATACGCATCGGGCGTTTTGATACCGTGCGATTTGACGAAATAATCGTCTTTTGAATTGCTGCCCCAAATCACGCCGCCAATGACAAGTAACTCATCAATATCGCGGTAACATTCAATAATTTCTTCGGTTAATAGCCACGCGCCACGATTCATTGTTGCTGCTTGTGGCAAAATGTTTGCCATCGAATTGCTGTCTGTAATTGCTTTTTTTGAATAATCTAAATGATTCGCTGGCACTAAATGCCCACGATCATAATTGCGACCGTAGGCATTTGCGCTAGTTTGTTGACAATCTTTTGGTACATTTTTATCGAGAAAGAATTTTTCAAGTCTAGGAAAACCGCCTGTATCACGTTGAGCGTTATATTGAAATTTCACTGCGCCACGTTGATTACAATCGAGCCATAAAGTGAAGCCTTCATAATCCACACGTTCAATTTTTGCAGACATTTTCACAGTTGCCGCTTCAACGCTGCAAGCATTACAAAAAATAATGAACGGTAAAATTAAACAAATGTTTTGAAATGATTTCATTTTTTATTTCCCGTGTTGTTGCGCTAGATAAAATTGAGCCAATGCTAAATCTTCAAAGCGTGTGATTTTAATGTTATCTGAACGTCCTTCGACAATTTTTGGTGAAAATCCTTGAATTTCTAACGCACTAGCTTCGTCGGTAATTCTTGCGTCGCCCTGTGTCAATTCCAATGCGTTTTTCAATGCACCGTATCGAAACATTTGCGGCGTTAAGGCTCGCCAAATTCGGTTTCTATCGTGCGTGCTAAGAATTTGCACTCCGTCTACGTCTTTCAATGTATCGTGCGACGACAACGCCAAAATCCCACCAATTTCATCATCTTTTAATTCAAAAATCAGTTTTTCAATATCTTCCGACGTAATACAAGGACGCGCCGCATCGTGAACTAAAACCCAATCATTTTTGTTTGCTTGATTTTCAATTTCAATCAACGCATTCAAAACCGAATCGGCGCGTTCTTTTCCACCTTTCGCACGAATGATTTTTTCGTGTTTTGAAATCGGCAAATCGTTCCAATAACCATCGTCGTCTGAAATCGCCACGATAATTTTTTCAAAAATTTGCGCGTCGCACAGCCGCGTCAACGTATGTTCAATAATGGTCTGTGTTTCTGAAAGCGAAAGATATTGTTTTGGACAATTTGTATTCATCCGTTTTCCTACGCCTGCCGCAGGCACAATGCCCCAGAATTTAGTTTTTATCATCGTTTATCTACGCATTCAAATTCAAATTTTTCAAAATCGCTAAACTCGGTGCAGCTTGATTCATCGTGTAAAAATGTAAACTAGGTGCGCCACCATCAAGTAGTTGTTGACACAAACGACTGACTACTTCTAAACCAAATTCTTGTACCGCTTCGCGATTATCGCCAAAACTTTCCAATCGTTTGCGTAACCAACGTGGAATATCTGCACCGCACATTTCTGAAAAACGAAATAATTGTGAATACTGCGTAATCGGCATAATTCCAGCTGCAATCGGAATCGTAATTCCGCCTTTTTCACACTGCTCAATAAAATGAAAATAGGCTTCAGCATTATAAAAATACTGTGTCACAGCTGCATTTGCACCTGCATCTACTTTGCGTTTGAAGTTTTTAAAATCATCATTGAAATTTGCAGCTTGCGGATGTACTTCAGGATAAGCCGCAACATGAATATCGAAATAATCGCCTGTTTCAGCGCGGATAAAATCAACCAATTCATTCGCATAACGAAATTCACCCGCTGACATCGTGCCTGATGGTAAATCGCCACGCAAAGCGACAATTTTAGAAATATCATGTTGTTTGTAATCGTTCAAAATTGAACGGATATTTTCTTTTGTTGAAGCAACGCAAGATAAATGTGGTGCGGCGGCAATACCGCGTTTTTGAATATCAATGACGGTTTCAAATGTTTTATCGCGTGTTGAACCGCCCGCGCCAAAAGTAACCGAGAAGAATTCGGGATTTAATGTTGCGAGTTGTTGCTGAACATTTTGCAGGCTAATTGCGCCTTCTGGTGTTTTTGGCGGATAAAATTCAAAACTAAATTGTGGAATGGACATGAAAAAAACCTGAAAAAATTAAAAACGAAAGGCGTGACTTTAGCGCATTAAAATCAAATCTCAAACAAAATATCTAAGACTTCTGAAAGCGTTGTGACGGCATGAATTTCTAAGCCTGCAATCGCTTTTTTAGGTGCATTTCCTTTTGGAATAACTGCTTTTTTAAAACCATGTTTGGCGGCATCATTCAAACGTGCATGACCATTAGCAACAGGACGAATTTCACCATTCAAACCTAATTCACCAAAGAAAAAAGCATCTTGCGAAACGACTTTATTTCGCAAACTGGAAACGATACTGGCGACAATCGCTAAATCGGAACTGGTTTCCGTGACGCGAATTCCGCCGACAACATTTGCATAAATTTCATCACTTGCTGTTGAAATGTTCCCGTGTCTTGCCAAAACCGCCAACAACATAGCTAAACGATTTTGGTCTAAACCAACGGCTAAACGACGGGGATTGCCATATTGACAATCTGTTACGAGAGCTTGAATTTCAACAAGTAATGGACGTGTTCCTTCCCATAAAACCGTTACGACACTTCCCGCAGATGGTTTTTCAGCACGATTTAAAAACATCGCTGACGGATTTTTAACTTCTTTCAATCCTGAATTATCCATCGCAAAAAATCCCAATTCACCAATGCTGCCGAAACGATTTTTGTCCGCGCGTAACACACGATAACGGGCATCATCGGTTGATGACAACATGACTTGCGTATCAACAATATGGCTTAACGTCATAGGTCCTGCAAGCGAGTGATCTTTTGTAACGTGACCCACCATGAAAATAGACACGTCATGTTGTTTTGCATATTGGGTTAAATAACTGGCGGATTCGCGCACTTGTGACACTGAACCTGCTGCCGATTCCGACGTTTGTGTGTGCATCACTTGAATGGAATCAATCACTAAAATTTGTGGATGAATTTCGTCCAATACATCGCAAATTCGTTGCACCGACGTTTCAGCCAACATGAAAATGTTTTCTGCGGGTAATTTTAAACGATTGGCGCGTTCAGCGATTTGTTGTAGTGATTCTTCACCCGAAACATACAAAACTGAAATATCCTGCGCGGCGATATTGGCAATCGCTTGAAGCAATAATGTACTTTTTCCTGCCCCAGGTGCGCCGCCAATTAACACGACACTTCCACGAACAATACCGCCACCTAAAACACGGTCAAATTCTGAAATGCCGCTTGAAATGCGTTCGGCTTCGGATAAATTGACATCGGATAAGCGTTTTACTTCGCTACGATTTCCCGCATAACCGCTTGCAACAGGACGTTTTTCGTTTGCAGGAGCTAAACGAATTTCTTTAATGGTGTTCCATTCGCCGCAACTCGCACATTGTCCATTCCAACGGGGATAATCAGCACCACATTGGTCACAAACAAAAGCGGTTTTTGTTTTTTTACTCATTTCGATTCACTATAAAAATTAAGCGTATTTTTAACAAGAGTTTAGCCGAATTATGCGATAAAATGCCTTAAACATTTTTCAATTTAAATTTTCAGCAACACGTTGGAGTTATTTCATGCACATTATTTTGTTAGGCAGTCCAGGTTCGGGTAAAGGCACGCAAGCGCAATTTATTACCGAAAAATATGCCATTCCTCAAATTTCAACAGGCGATATGTTACGCGCAGCTGTGCGAGCTGGAACGCCGCTTGGCGTTGAAGCGAAAAAAGTGATGGATGCTGGGCAGTTGGTTTCTGATGACATTATTTTGGGTTTGATTAAAGAACGGATTACCGCTGGCGATTGTAAAAATGGCTTTCTGTTAGATGGTTTTCCACGCACGATTGTGCAAGCCGAAGGTTTGAAAGCGATGGGCGTTGTAATTGATACAGTCATTGAAATTGATGTGCCAGATGAAAATATCGTTAATCGTATGGCGGGACGCAGAGTGCATTTAGCATCGGGGCGTAGTTATCACATTGAATATAATCCGCCTAAAAATGAAGGCTTTGATAACGAAACAGGCGAAGTCTTAATTCAACGTGATGATGACAAAGAAGAAACGGTACGAAATCGTTTGAATGTTTATCATGAACAAACGAAACCACTCGTTGATTATTATTCTTCGCCTGAACAGAACGTAAAATTTAGTTCGGTTGCAGGCTTGGGCAGCGTGGATGAAATTACCGCGAAAATTTTTGCAGTTTTAGGATAAAAACATGGCAGGCAAAACGTTATATGACAAACTTTGGGAAGACCACGTTGTTCACCATGAGGACGATGGTTCGTGTTTAATTTATATCGACCGCCATTTGGTGCATGAAGTTACGTCGCCGCAAGCGTTTGACGGTTTGCGTTTGGCTGGCAGAAAACCGTGGAATGTGGCGCGAAATTTAGCGGTTGCTGACCACAATGTGCCAACTAATCATCGTGACCGTGGCATTGCTGACCCAGTTTCACGTTTACAAGTTGAAACACTCGATAAAAATTGCGCGGAATTTGGCATTACCGAATTTGGCATGAACGATATTCGCCAAGGGATTGTTCATGTGATTGGCCCTGAACAAGGCGCGACGTTACCAGGCATGACAGTCGTTTGTGGTGATTCGCATACGTCAACACACGGTGCGTCGGGTGCGTTAGCGTTTGGTATCGGCACATCGGAAGTTGAACACACGCTCGCGACGCAATGTTTGGTTCAGAAAAAAGCGAAAAATTTATTGATTTCCGTCGATGGCGAAGTCGGCAAAGGCGTGACCGCGAAAGATATTGTGCTTTCAATTATTGGCACAATCGGCACGGCGGGTGGCAACGGTTTTACGATTGAATTCGGTGGCGCTGCAATTCGCGCGTTATCAATGGAAGGTCGCATGACCGTTTGTAACATGGCGATTGAAGCGGGCGCACGCGCGGGTTTGGTTGCGGTTGATGACGTAACGATTGATTATTATCGCAACCGTCCACTTTCACCGAAAGGTGATGATTGGTTTATGGCAGAACGAGTTTGGCAAAATCTACATTCAGACAAAGATGCCGTTTTCGACAAAATAATTCATCTCGATGCCACAAAAATTAAACCTCAAGTCACTTGGGGAACGTCGCCTGAATTAGTCGTTTCGGTGGATGCAAATGTTCCAAATCCCGTCGATGAAACCGACGCAGTGAAAGCGCAAAGTATGCAACGCGCGTTGGATTATATGGGTTTGCAAGCGGGTCAAAAAATTACCGATATTCAAATCGACAAAGTATTTATTGGCTCTTGCACGAATTCCCGCATTGAAGATTTACGCGCAGCCGCTGTGGTGGTTGAAGGTAAAAAAGTTGCGCCAAATGTGAAATTAGCGTTAATCGTTCCAGGTTCCGGCTTAATTAAACAACAAGCTGAAAGCGAAGGGCTGGACAAAATTTTTATCGACGCTGGTTTTGAATGGCGCGACGCAGGTTGTTCTATGTGTTTGGCGATGAATGCCGACCGTTTGGAAGAAGGCGAACGGTGCGCGTCAACATCCAATCGTAATTTTGAAGGACGGCAAGGCTACGGCGGACGCACGCATTTGGTTAGTCCAGCCATGGCAGCGGCGGCGGGAATTGCAGGGCATTTTGTGGATGTGAGTCATTGGCTTGAAAAATAATCCGACAATCTTGCTAAATTCAGGTTGAAAAATGTCCTATAAAAAATTCACTTTGGCGAAGCTGCAACAACAATTTTCACTTAGTTTAGAAACACAAAATCTATTTGAACGAATTGAACCGCTTACGCCTAGTGCTTGGTTGCAAGAAACGTTGAGTTTGAGCAGGTTAATTGCTTTGAATAGTGAAAAAGCGAAATCAGAGCTAATTATTATGCCGATTTTGGCTGAAACCCTAAAGCGCAATAGCGAAAAAATATCGTTACATTCTGGAATAATGTTAAATGCAGATAGTAAATTGGGCTTAAACGGCGAATGCGATTTTATTTTAAGTAATAAAGCGCATAGTTACTTTTTAGAAAGCCCTGTTTTTGCGTTAGTCGAAGCGAAAAACGACAACATCAATTACGGTTTGGCGCAGTGTATTGCTCAGTTAGTTGGCGCAAATTTATTCAATCAGCAACATAATCAGCCTTTAGATGTTATTTATGGGTGTGTCAGTACGGGCGATGATTGGCAGTTTTTGAAGTTAGCACACAACAAAATTTACCTTGATAACCAACGCTATTATTTAGACAACATCAGCGGTTTGCTGGGCATTTTTCAACACATTGTTAATCTTTATTCAGAAAAAAATATATGAGAGTTTTTACAGATTTAACTTCAATCGTTGCGCCCCTCGACCGTGCAAACGTCGATACTGATGCGATTATTCCAAAACAATTTTTAAAATCGATTCGCCGCACAGGTTTCGGCGTTTATTTGTTCGACGAATGGCGATATTTAGACCAAGGGCAACCCGATATGGATTGCACAAATCGCCCGATTAACAAAGATTTCGTGCTAAATAAACCACAATACAAAAACGCACAAATTTTATTAGCCCGCGAGAATTTCGGTTGTGGTTCGTCACGCGAACACGCACCTTGGGCGTTGGAAGATTATGGTTTTCGAGCGATTATAGCGCCGAGTTTTGCCGATATTTTTTACAATAATTGTTTCAAAAATGGTTTGTTGCCGATTGCGTTAGATGCTGAAATCGTTGATGGTTTGTTCAAGGAATTGAGCGATGATTATTCGCTGACGATTGATTTAGCCGCGCAAACTATTACCGCGCCAAGTGGCAAAACGATTGCGTTCGACGTTGATGAAAATCGTAA
Organism: uncultured Pseudomonadota bacterium; assembly: GCA_903847275.1. Taxonomy (GTDB): domain Bacteria; phylum Pseudomonadota; class Gammaproteobacteria; order Methylococcales; family Methylomonadaceae; genus UBA10906. The sequence goes on along the minus strand of CAINDC010000017.1, from coordinate 7,053 downwards.
ATTCCGTTTACTTAACGGTTTAGACGATATTGGTTTGACCTTGCAACACGCTGATAAAATTCATGCTTACGAAACCGAACGCGCTAAACGTGCGCCTTGGTTATTTGCTTAACAGGTTCGGGTCATGCCCCGTTTGTTTTTACTGGCTTTTTTTACTTTGATCACTCATCTAAGTTTGGCTGAAAACACGATTTTCAAATGTAATAGCAAAGAGCGGGGGATGTATTATCAGCCCACACCTTGTAATGATGTAGTTGATGCCGTTACAAGCTGGTCGGACAGAGAATTGACAAAAACTTTGAACGTAGTAAAGCAAGACTCTAACTATAATTCGATGAGTTTGAAGCAAGATTATTATGGGCAATATTCTATCGATGGATTTGTAAATAATGTCCCCATAAAATTTTTAATTGATACTGGCGCGTCATTTATTCTTATTCCTAAAACTATAGCATTGCAAGCGAAGCTATCTTGTTACCGCCAGGTTGTAGCGGATACGGCAAATGGAAAAACCACAGTCTGTGAAACATTTATTGCAAAATTACGAATTGGTTCTTTCAGTATAGAAAATATCGAGGGTGCTATTTCGGCACGAGACGATATGCCGCTATTAGGCATGAATGCGCTTAAACAATTTAAGATTGAGCAGACAAACGGTGAATTACGAATTACCAAACATTAACAAATTGATTTCAAATTTTTAGATAAACAAGGTTTTAATTACATGACAAAAAAAATTGCAGTTTTACCAGGTGACGGCATCGGGACAGAAATCGTTGCTGAAGCATTAAAAGTTTTAGATTTTCTCAACGCCGATATGAATTTAGGTTTTGAGTTTGAACACGGTTTAATCGGTGGCGCGGCTTATGATGTTCATGGCACGCCATTTCCACAAGAAACGATTGATTTAGTTGTGCCAGCAGACGCAGTTTTACTGGGTGCAGTCGGTGGTTATAAATGGGAATCGCTCGATATTTCGGTGCGTCCTGAAAAAGGCTTGCTCGGTTTGCGTTCACTTTTGAATTTATTTTCAAATTTGCGTCCCGCGATTTTATATCCGCAACTTGCCGACGCTTCGACGCTAAAACCTGAAGTCGTTGCAGGTTTAGATTTAATGATTGTGCGTGAATTAACAGGCGGAATTTATTTTGGTCAACCGCGTGGAATCCGCATTTTAGAAAACGGCGAACGTCAAGGTTTTAACACCGCAACTTATACCGAATCAGAAATCCGTCGTATCGCGCATTCAGCATTTAAAATCGCCCAAAAACGCAATAAAAAACTTTGCTCCGTTGATAAAGCTAACGTGTTGGAATGCACCGAATTTTGGCGCGAAATCATGACCGAAGTAGGCAAAGAATATCCTGACGTCCAACTTTCACACATGTACGTTGATAACGCGGCAATGCAATTAGTTCGTGCGCCAAAACAATTTGATGTCATCGTAACAAGTAATTTATTTGGTGACGTGTTATCAGATTGCGCGTCGATGCTCACGGGTTCAATCGGAATGTTACCATCTGCGTCATTGAACGAAACTGGCAAAGGCATGTACGAACCGATTCACGGTTCTGCGCCTGATATTGCGGGCAAAAACATTGCAAATCCATTAGCCACGATTTTGTCAGTGGCAATGATGTTGCGTTACACCTTTAACAATGAAGCCGCTGCCGCACGCATTGAAAAAGCTGTTAATGCGGCGTTAGATTCAGGCGTTCGCACGGCGGATATTTACAGCGAAGGTACGCAAAAAGTGAGTTGTTCAGAAATGGGCGATGCAGTAGTAAATGCGTTGAAAGCAGGGATTTGAAAATGACAAAAAAATATAACGTCGCCGTCGTGGGTGCAACGGGCGCAGTCGGCGAAACGATGCTGGAAATTTTAGCAGAGCGGAATTTTCCCGTCGGCGAAGTTTATGCGTTAGCAAGTGCGAATTCAGCAGGCAAACGAGTGGAATTCAACGGTGGATTTTTGGTTGTACAAGATTTAGCAACTTTCGATTTTTCAAAAGTGCAAATTGGTTTGTTTTCACCAGGCGCATCGGTTTCTGAAATTTACGCGCCCATCGCTGCCGCCGCAGGTTGCGTGGTCATTGATAACACCTCACAATTTCGCTATGTCGATGACATACCGTTAGTCGTTCCCGAAGTAAATTCCGAATCGATTGCAGATTATAAAAATCACGGCATTATTGCCAATCCAAATTGTTCGACGATTCAAATGTTAGTCGCACTCAAACCAATTCATGACGCAGTTGGCATTACACGCATTAACGTGGCGACGTATCAAGCGGTTTCAGGAACAGGCAAAGAAGCGATTGAAGAATTAGGTCAGCAAACGATGGGGATTTTTAATTCTAAAAAACCTGAGCCAAAAGTGTATCCACATCAAATTGCGTTCAACGTCTTGCCACAAATCGACGTATTTATGGATAACGGCTACACCAAAGAAGAAATGAAAATGGTGTGGGAAACCCAAAAAATTATGGGCGACAAAAACATTTTAGTGAATGCAACAGCGGTTCGCGTACCTGTTTTTTATGGACATTCGGAAGCGATTCACGTTGAAACACGCGATAAAATTACAGCTGATCAAGTTCGCAAATTACTTGAAAAAGCAGACGGTGTGACGGTGGTTGATGAACGCGAAAATGGCGGTTATGCAACCGCTGTGACGCATTCAGCAGGTCAAGATGCAACGTTTGTAAGTCGAATTCGTGAAGACATTTCTCATCCACGCGGCATTGATTTGTGGGTGGTTTCTGACAACATTCGCAAAGGCGCGGCGTTAAATAGTATTCAAATTGCCGAAGTGTTAATCCGCGATTTCCTCTAATTTCATTCGGCGTACAAATTCCGATTTGTGCGCCTTTCATTATTCGTTTAAGAAAATGCCTCTTTTCATTCTATTTTTATCGCTTTGGTTAGCGGGTTTTTCAACCAACGTTTTCGCCACTGACATCACGGTTTCACTTGATAGAAGTCCTGTCAGTGTAGACGAATCTTTTCAAATTATTTTCACCGCTTCCGAATCACCTGATGCAGATCCCGATTTTAGTCCGCTAGAACAGGATTTTACGATTCAAAATCAAAGCCAAAGTAGCCGCACGGAATTTGTGAATGGTAAATTAAATCACATGATTCAATGGATTATTACAGTGATGGCGAACGATTCAGGCAATTTAATTATTCCCATGATTAAGTTTGGGGGTGATTCAAGTCCTGCATTAAAAATCATGGTTTCACCCGGCGTAGCAGCAAATAAAAATGCCGTTCGTGATGATGATTTGTATTTAGAAGTCACCACAAATACAGAGAAACCGCTTATTCAATCGCAAGTGTTGTACACAATGAAACTTTATCGGCGTGTCGATTTAGCGAAAGCGAATCTGAGTGAACCCGAATTAAATGACGCGGTAATTGAAAAATTGGCTGACGATACGAACTACAGCACGCAAGTAAATGGCGTAACGTATGTGGTGATTGAACGAAAATACGCCATTTTTCCACAAAAAAGCGGTGAGGCAACGATTAAACCGTTGGTTTTAACCGCTGATATTGTGGCGCGTGGACGGCAAAATAATTCCTTTTTTAATTCTCAAGTGACGCAACGTCGCATCGTTAAATCCAATCCGATAACGTTAAATGTGCAACCGATTCCTGAAACTTTTACTGATTCACATTGGCTTACGGCGGAACAAGTTGAGCTGGCACAAACGTGGTCGAGCGATACTGCGCAAATGAAAGTCGGTGAACCGTTGACGCGCACGTTGAAATTGTTGGCGAGAGGTTCGACAGTTGGACAAATTCCAGAACTAAATAACGTAAAAATTGACCCACAACTCAAAGCCTACAATGATCAACCTGTTTTGCACGAAGACAAAACCGTTGCTGGAATTGTGGCGAATCGTGAAGAAAAAATCGCCTTTATTCCCGCTAAAGCAGGAAATTACACGTTACCTGCAATTCAAATTTCGTGGTTTAACACTCAGTCGCAAAAAATTGAAATAGCGGCGTTACCTGAAATGACATTGAATGTTGTTGCAGGTGAAGATACGGCGCAAGCCAAAACATTTGTACCCGCTGCAATTGAGGAGCAGAAACAAGTTCCAATAATCCCCATTTTAGAAACCAAAACAGAAAATTTGATTTGGCAATCGATAGCGATTTTTTCAACATTAGGCTGGTTAATTACGTTAGGATTTGTGTTTTTCAAGCACAAATCGACATCGAAAATAGTCCCCGAACCATTAGAAAATCCTGCTGAGATTTCATTAAAATCTTGCGTGAAACAATTGAAAAAAGCGTGTGAATCTAACGATGCTAATGCGGCGAAATCGGCGTTAATGGAATGGGGACGCAAACAATTAGACGAATCCAGTTTGGGAACAATTGCACCACATTGTGAAGCGCGTTTGCGGGACGAAATTTTAAAACTTAACACCTTTCTTTACGCAAAAAATGCCGAACCTTGGCAAGGTAAAGAATTATTCAAAACCTTTAGCGAAAACAATGCTCGTGCAAAATTAACAACTCATGCCAAAAATGATGCGCTGAAACCGCTTTATAAATTATGAATTACTTGCCAAAAAGTTTTATCGAAACGCCTGAAGGCTTACTTTTCGCTGTTGTTGCCGAAGGTTTAGAAGCGGGAAAAGTGCGTTGTTTTTTGCGTTACGTTCGTAATGAAAATGGACAATGGCGCAAAGTTCAAACCGATGAAGCGAACGAATTTCTCGCCAAAAATTACCCAGATTATCTTTTTCATTCGTCCGAATTTGATGCCGATTTACACGCAGTTTCAGTAGAAAAAATCGTAAAAATTCACAATCCTTATGTTCGATTAAAAGAATTATTCACACCACGCAAACGCCGCGATGCGATTGAAAAAGATTGTGTTGCGCTATGTAAATTATTTGAAAAACGCTATGTCGAACTTGATGAATTAGGCGTAACAGGTTCAATTTTAGTTGGATTGCAAAATGAATCGTCTGATATTGATTTGATTTGCGACAATCTCAACACGTTTCAGCAATGCCGATTAGCGATTTTGGAACTCACGTTATTGGGAAAATTAGGCTTATTAAGTGAACAAGATTGGCTTGAAAGTTATGCAAGACGCGATTGTGATTTAAGTTTTGAGGATTACGTTTGGCACGAAGTCCGTAAATCAAACAAAGGCTTAATCAACGGACGAAAATTTGATTTGAGTTTGGTTGAAATGGATAAATGGGGGCGTGAAAAACCAGTTGTCATTTATCAAAAATTAGGCGAAATCCAAATTGAAGCAAAAGTTATCGACGATTCACGCGCCTTTTGTTATCCCGCCGAATTTAAAATTTCACACCCAAAAATTCAAAGTGTCGTTTGTTTCACAGCAACGTATGTCGGACAAGCTGAAAACGGTGAAACGATTGAAGTTTCAGGGCAACTTGAACAAGATGAATTTGGTAATCAACGAATTGTTGTCGGTTCAAGTCGGGAAGCGCGTGGGGAATATATTAAAGTCCTTAATTAACGTGTTTTGAACAACATCTCTCGAGCGTGAGCTAAAGTATTTTCGGTTAATTCTATTCCACCCAACATTCTAGCTGTTTCGATGATGCGTTCATCATCGCTCAACAATCTAACTTGTGATGAAGTCATGTCGGCATGATGTTGTTTTTCGACGTACAAATGTTGATGCGCTTGTGCAGCAACTTGCGGTAAATGCGTCACACATAACACTTGCCGATTGCTGCTGAGTTGCCGCAATTTCTGTCCAACAATTTCTGCAATTCCGCCACCAATCCCTGAATCTACTTCATCAAAAATCATCGTTGGCGTAGTTTTATCATTCGCAGTGGTTACTTGAATGGCTAAACTAATTCGTGACAATTCTCCCCCCGAAGCGACTTTCGCCAATGGTTTTGGCGGCAATCCAACATTTGCGCTGATTAAAAATGTGACGTTATCATTCCCATTCAATTTTGGTGTGTCATTAACAAGTGCATTCACCTCTACCAAAAACTCGCCATTTGGCATTCCCAATTCTTTCATCATCTGTGAAATTTGTTGCTGCAATTTTTTCGCACTTTTTTGACGTTTGGCAGACAATTCAGCGGCTAACGGCACATAAGCTAATTGATAATCTGCAGTTAATTTTTCTAATTCTGCGATTCGTTCACCGCTGTGACTGAGTTTTTCGAGTTCATTTTCTAATCGTTGTTGAAATTCTAGTAATTCATTTGGGGAAACGTGATGCTTACGACTTAAATCTTGTAATACGCCGATTTGTTGTTCGAGTTCCATCAATTGCGCGGGATCAGCTTCTTGGCTTTCTAAAAAATGCCGTAATTCGCTCGCGGCTTCTTCGATTTGAATTTGTGCCTCAATCAGCAGCGCGTTAATGGCATTTAATTCGGGTGCGAATTGCTGTAAATAGTTTAAGGCTTTCAATGAATTTTTTAACTGCCAATGTGCTGATTTATCTGCATCATAAAGCGCGTCAAGTTCAGTTTGCCCAACACTTAAAATCTGGTCTAAATTTGCTAATTTTCGATGCGTTTCAGTTAGTGCATCGTAATCAAATTGCGCTAAATTCAATGCTTCTAATTCATCGAGCTGATAACGCAACAAGGCTTCACGTTGTTCAGCGACACTGTATTTTTTTTGTAACTGTTGCAATTCATGTTGTGCGGTTTGCCAATTACGAAAACAATCATTTACGCGCTTTAACAAGTCAGTATTTTTGCCATAATTGTCGAGCAAACGACGTTGTTCATCACTTTCAAGTAACGTTAAATGCGCGTGTTGCCCGTGAATTTCAACTAATTGACGTGTGAAAATTTGTAGCGTTTGCAGTGTGACAGGGCGATTATTGATAAATGCTTTGGAACGCCCATCATTGTTGACGATGCGGCGAATTAAACACTGGTTATTTTCGTCAAAATCGTGGGTTTGTAACCATGTTAATGCGTCAGGTTGAGCCGTTAAATCAAACTCCAAATTCACTTCAGCACGTTTGCAGTTTGGGCGAATATAATCAGCGGTAGCACGTTCGCCTAACGCTAAT
>CAINDC010000016.1 GCA_903847275.1 uncultured Pseudomonadota bacterium | reverse complement strand
TTGTTCATCGGTAACATTGGAGTTTGCGTGCAAACCCGTTGCACCTGTTAAAACTAACGCGGGCGTATTCGGCATACAACGCACAATCGCGGCTTCGTCGCCCAACCATGAACTCAAACTGGCTTGTGAAATGCCCGCTGCGATTGAAACGACCAGCGATTTTTTTGTTTGAATTGACTCAGCTAATGATTCCGCCACGCTTTTCATTACTTGAGGTTTCACGGCTAAAACAATTACGTCAACTTCATCAATTACGACAGTATTATCTAACGATGTATTGATATGTAATTGTTCGGCTAAAAGCGAAAGAGTGTCAGCATTCGTATCTGAAACCCAAAGGTGTTGCGTGGGATGTCCGCTCGCAATTAAACCTTTGAGTAAGCTAGAAGCCATATTTCCGCCACCGATAAAACCAATTTTTTGTGTATTCATGAATTTCCCTCTGTTTGAATCAATAGAATTTGTAAGTCTGCGACGTTTGTTCCCGTCGCGCCAATTATCAATAAATCGTTTGAGCTTTTCAGCGCGTGATATGAATCGTTATTTTCAAGTAATTCGGCGGGTTTTACACCTGCATTTTTCATACGTTGTAACGTTCCCGCATCAACAATTCCACCAGCTGCGGGACTTACGCCGTCAATGCCGTCTGTGCCACCGCTTAGAAATGTCCATTTGTTTGTTAAACCGTGTTTTTCAGCCGCGATAGCAAATGCCAATGCCATTTCTTGATTGCGTCCGCCTTTCCCGTTGCCGCACAATGTCACGGTTGTTTCACCACCCGTGATGAAAGTAAATCCCCCAACCCCCTTCAAAAAGGAGGCTTTTCTTTTTGATGATAAAACGAATCTTTCGGCTGTATCACGCGCTTCACCACATAATGGGTAATCATAATGAATAACTTCGTAACCAAATAATTGTGCGGATTTTACCGCTGCTTCAACACTCATCAAATTGCTACCGATTAACGTATTTTCAACATTTTCAATAAATTTCGGTGTTTCACAAATCGCATTTTCTAAATAATTTTTTACCGATTGTGGCGCATCATTCCAAACGTTTTTAGCTTTCAAAATTGCCACCGCTTCGGCAAATGTGGATTCGTCGGCAACTGTTGTGCCGCTCGCAATTACACTCAAATCATCACCTAAAACATCCGATAAAATCAGCGCGTGACATTTTGCAGGGAAAATCATTTTGGCTAAATGTCCGCCTTTCAACTGAGACAAATGTTTACGAACACAATTGATTTCGTGAATGGTCGCGCCACACGACAGCAATAAATTTGTCGCAGCAATTTTTTCTTCAAGCGAAATCGAATCCACAGGATACGGAATCAATGCCGACCCACCGCCGCTAATTAACACCAAAACCAATTCGTTAGATTTGGCATTTTTGGCGATTTCAGCAATGCGTTTTGCGGCTTGAAAACCTGCTAAATCTGGCAATGGATGTGACGCGCCAACCACTTCGACATTTTCAACAGCGACAACATTTTCATAATTTGTTACTGCAATCGCGTCACCCAATAAATTGACGGGAATCAATTCTTGAGCAGCATTTGCCATCGCACACGCAGCTTTTCCAAAAGCAACAATGTGAATTTTTGAAAATTTTTCATTCAAAACGAAATGTTTTTTGACGGCTTCGTAAGGATTTGCAGCAGCAATTCCAGCTTGAAAAATTTGGTTAGCGTGTTGGCGCAACTTTTCTACATTCATGCCATTTTTTTCGCCAATGCAAAGATATTTTCAGCATCCAAAACGTGTTTATTGTCTTCAAATAATTGCGCGATACACGCCCGATGCAAAGCTAATTTCAATGCGCCAAATCCAATCGCGCCCCAAACAATTTTGCCCTGACAATCAATGCCTTTATCCATCACACCAATACCGCCAATTCCTAACGGGGGCGTTGCGTTTGCGTCGGCAAGCATTTCTAATACAGCATTATTTTGCCAATGTTCAGGTTTCAATAATTCAACGCCCGTTGCGCCCGTTGCAATCACAATGTTTGCGTTTTGAATTGCGGCGGCACGTTCATCAAAATCTGCCGCTGCTTGTGCATGAATGTGAACATTAAAACGTTTTTGCATCGCTTCGCAGGCTTTTTCGGCATTCCATAATTGCCGTGATGTAATGGTAACTTCAGCACCTTCCATTGCTAACATAGCGGCTGCACGTTGCCCCACAGGTCCTGTTCCAGCCAAAATAACCGCTTTTTTTCCAGTCAAAATACCACTCGACGCTAATTTTGCTACACACGCAGCGGCGGTTGTGTTGCTGCCGTTGCTATCTAGCATCACGGAAACTTGAAAGCCTGGGAAAAAATGTTTTTGCACCGCTTCAAATAAAATTTGTCCTGCCGCCATATCGCTACCGCCTACAAAAATAGCGGTATTTTTTTTATCTTTAGGCGCACGAGTGAAAATTGCGCCATCGACTAATGCGGCAATATTTTCAGGCGTTAAACTTCCGTGACCAATCACATGATCCGCGCCACCGTCATAACCGACCACCGTGTCGAAAACTGAAGGATGAAAATCTGTGTCGAATTGGAACAATAATTTTTTCATAAAAACTCGTTTTGATTAAATTTAAAAATAGTGAAATTGCGGCATTATAACTGATAGGTGTCCACTGTTTTCTCAGTTTGGGTAACAATAAATCGTTAGTTTGAAACGGGCGGAAATAACAGCCTAAATGTTGTGCCGTGATTAAGTTCACTTTGATTAGAATTAATCAAAATATGTCCGCCTGCTTTATGCACTAAACCACTCACAGCGGATAAACCTAATCCAGTTCCTTCGCCCTGTGGTTTGGTCGTGAAAAATGGATCAAAAAGACGACCGATAATTTGGGGATCAATACCTGAGCCATTATCCGATACACACAATTCTACAAAATCGCCTTCTATAGGAGCTACACACGCCACACAATGGGTATTCACATTTATCACTTTTGTTACCGAAAAAGTGATAACTCCACCACGTTCTTTCATTGCATCGCGTGAATTGATAGCTAAATTCGTCAGAATTTGGTGCAAATCAATCGATTCTATTTGAATACGGGTATCACAATTTTTTTGCTTTAGGCAAATGCTACATTCGCCATTTGTAATATCACAATGATGAAAATCAACTTGAATTCGACTGGTTAATGCAGGGCGTAACATTTCTAATACATCAATAATTGCTTCTTGTGAAAATTGCGTATTCGATATTTTTATCATGTCGTCATGACGGCAATAAAGCATCATTTTTTTAATTAACGAAACAGCTCTTTGTCCCGCACTATCAATCTGCTTGGAATTATTTCTCAGTTCATTGCGTAATGTTTCATTTTGCATTTCATCAGAAATATATTGATTCATTTCGTTGTAGCCCAACATACACGCTAAAATGTTATTGAAATCGTGAGCAATACCCGAAGTCATTCGTCCAATACTTTCCAATTTTTGCATGTGATTAACTTGCTGATTCAAAGATATATTTTTCTCATAAGACAACTTAAGTTCCTCAGACCGTTTATCTTTCTCGATATTGGTAGCGTTCAAAATCGCATTTTCTAATAAAGCAGCTGTTTTTCCAGCAGTTTGAAACGCTAATTCACGTTCCACTTCCTTACGCTTGCTAATGTCATAAACGAATACAAATGCTTTGGTTTTGTTAGAAAAAATACTAATTTCTATATCAAAAAATGAATTGTCTTTGCAACGTTGTTCAGTTTCAAAAAATATCTTTTTAGCCGTAAGAGCATCAATAATGTTTTCGCGATAATTAAAATCACTAATGTTCATATTTAATAATTCTGCTAATGAATAGCCTGACATATTGGCGTAGCTATCATTAACATCAAGTATTTTGCCCTGCATATCTGTCACAAAAAAACCATCTTGTATTGCTGCTAATAAACTGTGATACGTTTCATCACATTCACTTATTGTTGATTGTAGTTTTTCGATAGCAGGTAATTTTAAAACAAATGGAATAACCCACAATGCCGCCACAGCAGTGGCAACTGAAATGATTGCGGTCAGTGCTTTTAGATAACCATCAAGCCAATACAGAGGAATCCAAACTAGAACAACGTGCATTAAATGGTTTGTGCCACACGAAACAATAAATAATGCCACCATGGTAAGAAACCACGCATAAGGTATTTTTCCACGCTTTTTTAGAAAATACAGAATGCTTATTGGAAGGGAATAATAAGACAGAGCGATTAGCGTGTCCGAAATAACGTTCAACCACAGTAAAGCTGGATTCCAGTTTAAACAAATACCATGTGGAATGAAGCTATTGTTTCCACCAAAAAAACTAATAAGTGATTGCATTTAATACCCCACATGTTTTTATTTGATTTTGATTAAAGACGCAATGGACTTTTTTGCTAACACTTACAAACCTGCAAAAAATTCCTCGCAAGGCGCGACATCAAAAGATGTTAACGAGATTGACCTTACTAAAATCGCACACAATTATTTTTTTGTCATTATAAAATTTCATGACATTACTATGGTAATAGTCATGCTATTTTGGAGGAGCTAAATAGTTTTTTGATGGGGGCTTGAGCAAGAATCAATCCGATAAAGATACAGCATTGTTTTTCGGCGGTCGTTAATCTGATGAATGCTTTCGGGTTGCCAGTTTGGCGCGGGAAATGAAGAAGAAATAAACAATGTTCCTGTCCGCATTTCACGTTTTATTTTCTCACTGACTTCGGGCATTGCGAGGGGGGATAAAAATGCAAAAATCACATCGTATTTTGAAAAATTAACATCGAAAAAATTTCGGCGTGATGCCGTAAAATTCGCCAGATTTTTGCCTCGCCACGCACTGATTAACCAAGGTAA
>CAINDC010000015.1 GCA_903847275.1 uncultured Pseudomonadota bacterium | reverse complement strand
TAGAAGTTACGCATTGACGACAGGCGTAAAAAGTGGGTTCAAATTATTTGTGGCGAAAACACATTCCGAAATGAAAGATTTCACCACATGGGTGAACAATTCCCGTCGGACTTGATAGCAGTCCTTAATCGCTTGTATAGTCGTAAGTCGTTGTAATTGCACAAAACCAAGAATCGCAGCAAACAAGTGATTCCGAGTTGCTTGCTTTCCACGCACTTGAAAATTCTCGATATTACAAACCTGTTTGATAGCTCGATGATATTGTTCAATTTGCCAATGTTTAGCGTGTTCAATTTCAAATGCAGGGCGATCAAATTCAGCAAGTTCTTCTTCGTTGGGTAAATAAACCACATAATGACGCAACTGGTTTTTTAGCTGTGTCCTGAAAAGTTTAACGTCCCCACATCCTTTAAGCCGCACGATTTCACCATCTGCAGGGATTTCGAGTGCTTGAACTTGTTGCCAGCGTCCTTTTTCAAGCGAAACGGTACGGTTGCTTTTGATGGCAAACATATATCCCAAGCCATATTTTTTTATGGCTTTCAGATTTTTTGCACAAGCGTACCAACTGTCGCCCGTTACCATGGCAGGCTTGAGTCCCCAAGCTAAAAGCTCGGCAAGCATTTCCAAAAAATAATCGTTTTTCGTTTTGTTTTCACTTTTATCGACGATTCTAAAATTTACAGGGTAACTATTGCCTTCTGGATCTGTGTAATACATCGTAACCAAATTGATTCCTTGCACACACGCATGATGTTTTCCCGACCAAAAATGCCCAATAAAAGCGATATATTTCGCATAAGGTTTATCCAAAACGCTGTCATCAACGCTCAAAGTTCCGCCACTTAAATTTATTAACGGTTTGACTTCATTGAATAAATCTTCCCCGTCATACGATTCTCGGTTCAAAAATCGATTCACACTGTCATGCGATATGTTCATCACTTCGCCTAAGCGACGACAACTCACATGTTTGGGTTCGCTCAATAAAAAACCGAGGTACATGGGTAAATTGCAATGTGCTGTGCTTGGGCGAGTTATGTTTCTTTTCATTGCTATTTTTATTGCTATTTTTATTGATAACGGCTCTCAAGCATAATTCAATCGGTTCATCAATGCGTAACTTCTATTAAAGATCCTACTTGAGTTGGAGTTAATGCTGCTTTTGAGATGTTGTAAACGCATTCACTTGATCTGTTGATAATGTGCTGATGGATAAATTGGGAATAATTTTTATGTCAATTCCCATCAACGCATCACCAGAGATATTCTTTAGTTGTGGCGAGAGATAATCTATCGTTTTGGTTGTCAAAACGGCTAAAAGATTAGCGGTTAAACCTTGTGCTTGTATTTTTGTTAACGTCGCAAAATCTGTAGTGGTAAATTTAGCAAAAATTTCAGGTGTAACTTCAGAAATGTCAGTTGTTGTTTCAAGTTTAAAAGCCGCTGCCATAAAGAGTATCCATTTTCATTAAAATTTGAGTAGGCAGTGTATCAGAACCAAATAACGAAAACTATTGGGTGCGATTAAAAGTGAGGGGGATTTCAAAAAAGTT
>CAINDC010000014.1 GCA_903847275.1 uncultured Pseudomonadota bacterium | reverse complement strand
TACTCGTATCAAGCGTTTAGCGCGTAAAACAATCTGCTTTTCAAAATCAATTTTAATGCACGATACCGTTGTTGGGCTTTTTATCAACAGATTTGAATTTGGTATCCCGTAAAATGCTATCAACACAAATGAAACACTACCAAGCATTTCAACCCACTCAGCGGACATAAAGGTAAACTCAAAGAAGAGGTACGCCGTAAAATTTTGACGACGTTTGCTTATGGCACAGGCTTAGGCGCGACACAAACGGCTCGCCATATTAGCAACATCAGTGCGCGGCAAATTTCCTTTGTGAATCAACGGCAGATTTCTACAGAAAAATTAGAAGCGGCAATTTCTGAGATTATCAACGCTTATAATCACTTCCAGTTGCCGCACTATTGGGGCGATACCAAGCGTGCCGCCGCTGATGGTACACAATGGAATTTATACGAAAACAACCTATTGTCGGAACGCCATATTCGCTACGGAGGCTATGGTGGCATAGCGTATTACCACGTCAGTGATGCTTACATCGCGTTATTTTCTCACTTCATTCCGTGTGGAGCGTGGGAAGCCATTTATATTCTCGACGGTTTGACTAAGAATCAGTCAGACATTCAGCCCGATATTTTGCACGGAGACACACAGGCGCAAAGTACACCTGTTTATGGATTGGCGTTTCTGCTAGGCATTAAGCTCATGCCACGAATACGAAATTGGAAGGATTTAAAATGGTTTCGCCCTACGCCACAAGAAACCTACAAAAATATTGAGGAGTTATTCACCAAGGAAGCAATTGATTGGGATTTAATCGCTTGCCATTTACCCGATATGTTGCAAATTGCTCAATCTATCCGAGCGGGACTTGTTTCTCCTTCAACTATTTTGCGTAGATTGGGAACAGCCAGTCGGAAAAATAAATTGTATTTTGCGTTTCGGGAATTAGGGCGTGTCGTTCGCACACTTTTTCTATTGGAATATATTGGTGATGCTGATTTGCGTAGCATCATTCAAGCTGCACAAAATAAGTGCGAAGGCTTCAATCAATTCACGCAATGGATTTATTTTGGAGCCAACAAGATTGCTGAAAATGTTAGAGACAATCAACTAAAGGTTATTAAATACAATCACCTGATTGCTAATCTGGTGATTTTTCACAATTGCCATTCCATGACCCAAGCGTTAAAAGAATTAGAAAACGAAGGTATGAAGCTTTCTCCAGAACTAATCGCGAACTTGAGTCCATATCGAACCTCGCATTTGAACCGCTTTGGATTGTTTGAGTTAAAAGAGAGAAATCCGCCTCCTGTAGACTATGAAATAATTCTTTCAGCTTAGCTGTACCAAGGGCTACAGACCACTACTAGCAAATTACGCAGGAATCCTTACGCCTAGCCTTTTTGATTCAACGGTATTTGCAAAGCAACATTGCACATTATCCTTTTCACCACAGGTCAGAACCAGCAACGGTGAACCTTTAGGTGCAATGGCTATTCGTTCCAACGCAGTTTTAACATCCATTTTTGACATACTGCCCCCCCCCCTCAATACCAATGCCATTAAGTTAAGAAAAAAGTCTTTAAAAACAATGCTTTTTTCTGCGCTTGTAAAAATCGAGTTTTTTAGATGCCGAAGTCTTTTTT
>CAINDC010000013.1 GCA_903847275.1 uncultured Pseudomonadota bacterium | reverse complement strand
CACAGGCGTTGTGTTTGCCGCATTTGTTCCGTCAATAGGTAAAGAAATCGCACGCGGCGGACGTTATGACAATATCGGCGCAATTTTTGGACGTGAACGTCCCGCAACAGGTTTTAGTGCGGATTTGAAAGTTTTAACGGCACTTAATAAACAAAATGATATTGAACAGCCGCAACGTGAGTTGATTTTTGCGCCGTTTGTTGATGATGTGAATTTGTGTGAAACGATTCGGGATTGTCGCGCCCAAAATCGCGCTGTTGTTCAACAATTACCCAATCAAATTGGTGGCGCGAAAGAGTTAAATTGCACAGCTGTTTTAGTGAAAAATTCGGAAGGTGTTTGGGTCGTTGAATCGCTTTAGGGGAATTAAAAAATGCCCGTTATTTTTCGCCATGATGGTTATCGTTTTTTCTTTTTTTCTAACGAAGGTAATCCGCTTGAACCTTGTCATATTCACGTTAGAAAAGCAGAAGCACTCGCAAAGTTTTGGGTTTTAGAAAGTGGCGTGATGCTTGCGGAATCTTACGGTTTATCCTCATCCGAATTACAAAAATTGCAGAAAATCATTCAAAACAATCAATCGTTAATTGAGAGAACATGGCATGACTACTTTAAACTTTAAGCCGTTGGCTAAAACAATAAAATTTGATGACAGCATGATGTGGATAGAATTAAGCGATGGTCGCACGTTAGGAACGCCTTTGGTTTATTTTCCAAGATTACTCAATGCCAGCAAGCAACAACGCGAATGTTACGAAATCAGTGGCGGTGGAATTGGTTTGCATTGGGATGAATTAGACGAAGATATTCATGTGGGTTATTTGTTAATGGGTGTCGGTGATGTTTCACAAAACTCAATTTTAACCACGAAAGTTGAACCGTTGGTTTATTGAATCTAAAAACAAAGGAAAAACATGACAAACAATTGTGGTTACATTTACGTTTTAGCGAACAGCGCAATGCAGAGTACACGTTTTCATTCTTATCCAAATGGGATAAACACGAAATTATTACATGTTTGTTAGAAGCTAAAGCTGAAAAACTCGCAGTGGCTGTGATTTTACGAGAAAGTGAAAGTGGTAGTATCGAATTGTTCAAAGTATATGCTTATGACGATGAATTAGTTCAATGGTATTACGATGATGAGAGGAATGAAGAATTATTTTTTTATAGCCCAAGTCCTTTATTAGATATTCTTCATGCTTTATGGTGAAAATTCGTTTATCACAATTTTTAAACTAAAAAATCTGTGATGATTTCAAAAGGTCGTGGATGATGAAAAATAAACTGAGATGTTACGCAAAAAAGGAAGGTTCAGATTGGGTGGCGGTGTGCATTGATTTATCGTTAGCCGCGCAAGCCGAATCGCCGCAATTGGCAAAAGAAAAATTAGAATCCATGATTACAACTTACGTTGATGAAGCGTTGAATGAACACAAAGAATTTGCTCATCAACTTTTATCGCGCAAAGCCCCATTTTCACAGCGATTGGCGTATTACAAAGCGTTAGTTTTTTGTTTCATTGCTGAAATGTTGCATCGAACAGAAAGTAATGAAAGTCGTGTGTTTTTTGAATCGTATCCTGTTGCACACGCTTAATGGTGCTTGGCTTTAAAAAGTTTGCGCCACCGACTTGCGCTCAAGTCAAAATGGCGTTGAAAAATATGGGTTTCACAGCGCAAAAACAAAATGGCACGTCGCACGAACATTGGATTAAAGCCGTCAATCGCAAAATGTTGAAAGTAACGGTTGATTGTCCAAAATCACCGTTTGGCGATACGTTAGTTAATTCGATGGCAAATCAAGCCGAAGTCAGCAAGCGAACTTTTCTCGAATACTGTCACGATAAAAAATTGAAAACTGACCCGCACACCAAATAACAAAATTTAAATCTAAAAACTTGGAATCATTATGGCAAAAAATGTAGTTGTTATCGGCACACAATGGGGTGACGAAGGCAAAGGTAAATTGGTCGATTTATTGACTGAACAAGCATCATCAGTAGTTCGTTTTCAAGGCGGACACAACGCAGGTCACACACTAGTTATCAACGGACAAAAAACCGTTTTGCATTTAATTCCATCGGGGATTTTGCGCGAAAACGTGAACTGTTTAATCGGTAACGGTGTCGTTTTATCGCTCGAAGCGTTATTTCACGAAATCGAAGTGTTAGAAAAAGCAGGCTTGAATGTTCGCAATCGGTTGTTAATCAGTGAAGCGTGCGCGTTGATTTTGCCGATTCACATTGCCATCGATCAAGCGCGTGAAAAAGCTCGCGGTGGCAAAGCGATTGGCACAACAGGACGCGGCATTGGGCCTGCGTACGAAGATAAAGTGGGACGACGCGGTTTGCGTGCGGGTGATTTATTAAATGCTGAAACGTTTGCTGAAAAATTAAAAGAGTTGGTTGAATATCACAACTTCATGCTGGTGAATTATTACAAAGCCGAAGCGGTAAATTTCGACGACGTTTTAAAAGAAACATTGCGTTTAGGTGAACAACTTAAACCGATGATGACGGACGTAAGCGAATTGCTTTATGACGCGCAAAAACGCGGCGAAAAATTACTTTTTGAAGGCGCACAAGGCGCGTTGCTCGACATCGATCACGGCACTTTCCCTTATGTCACGTCTTCAAGCACCACAGCAGGTGGCGCGGCAACAGGTAGCGGCATTGGTTTATTAAATTTCGATTACGTTTTAGGTATCACAAAAGCCTATTCAACCCGCGTTGGAAATGGACCTTTCCCATCGGAATTATTCGACGCAAATGGCGAACATTTAGGCGTAAAAGGTCACGAATTTGGCGCGACAACGGGTCGCAAACGCCGCACAGGTTGGTTTGATGCGGTAGCGATGCGTAAATCAGCGCAACTTAACAGTTTGAGCGGGATTTGCTTAACCAAATTAGACGTACTCGACGGCTTAGAAAAAATCGGCATTTGCACTGCTTACAATATCGACGGCAAAATCGTTGAAGTCGCGCCACTTGGTGCAGATTCTTACGAAAAATGCGTGCCTGTTTTTGAAGAAATGGCAGGCTGGTCAGAAAAATCCGAAGGCGTGACGAATTACGATGAGTTACCTGAAAACGCTAAAAAATATATTCGTCGTTTGGAAGAATTGGTCGGTGTAAAAATCACCATTATTTCAACAGGCGCAGAGCGGGACGACACAATTGTTTTAGAACATCCTTTCGCATAATCGGAGCAGAAAAAATGGCTGAGAATTCAACCGTAGATGAATTAACTATCGAATACGAAGATAACGGTGTAATCACCGTCAAGGAACTCGACAAAAAAGTCTTAACGAAAGGCGCGTGGGCTACGTTGATGTTCCGTTACAAAGAATGGAACGCGAGCAAAGGCGAATATGGTGACGACAAATTCACCATTCGCCGCTATCAAAAACGGGAAGGCAAATATCAACAAAAATCGAAATTCAATATTTCGAGCGTTGATCAAGCGAAAACGATGATTGAAATTTTGCAGGGTTGGACGAAGGAATAACGCGGTTTTCAACGTGTTATAAACAAAAAAGGCGGTGTGAAATAATTTCACACCGCCTTTTTTTATAGGTCGAAAAAACGACTTATTTCACTTTACGTTTTGCTGCAATTCGCAAACGCAACGCATTTAATTTGATGAACCCAGCTGCATCTTTCTGGTCATAAGCCCCTTCATCATCTTCAAATGTCGCAATACTTTCGTCGAACAAACTGTCTGTGGCAGATTCACGTCCGACCACAATCACGTTGCCTTTGTAAAGTTTTAAACGCACTTTGCCATTTACGTTGAGTTGTGATTGGTCAATCATCGCTTGCAACATTTCACGCTCTGGACTCCACCAATAACCGTTGTAAATCAACGTTGCATAACGCGGCATCAATTCATCTTTCAAATGTGCGACTTCACGATCTAGCGTCAACGATTCAATAGCGCGATGCGCTTTCATCATGATTGTTCCCGCTGGAGTTTCGTAGCAACCGCGTGATTTCATGCCAACGTAACGATTTTCAACGATGTCTAAACGTCCGATTCCATTTTCACCCCCGATTTTATTCAAGCGTTCTAAAACAGTTGCAGGTGAAACCGTTTCATCATTAATCGCTACGATGTCGCCTTTTGCATAAGTCAGTTCAATATACGTTGCTTGGTCTGGTGCATTTTCAGGGGAAACCGTCCAACGCCACATCGTTTCTTCGGGTTCAGTCCACGGATTTTCTAACACGCGACCTTCATACGAAATGTGCAACAAATTCGCGTCCATCGAATATGGCGACGAACCGCCTTGTTTTTGTTCAACAGGAATGCCGTGTTTCGAGGCGTAATCAAGCAACGATTGACGTGAGTTCAAATCCCATTCGCGCCAAGGCGCAATCACATGAATATCAGGGCGTAACGCATACGCACCCAACTCAAAACGCACTTGGTCATTGCCTTTACCCGTCGCGCCGTGTGAAATGGCATCGGCACCCGTTTCGTTGGCGATTTCAATCAGGCGTTTCGCAATTAACGGACGCGCAATCGAGGTCCCTAAAAGATATTCTCCTTCATAAATTGTGTTAGCGCGGAACATTGGAAAGACGAAATCACGCGCAAATTCTTCGCGTAAATCGTCGATATAAATTTCTTTAATGCCTAAAGATTGCGCTTTTGCGCGAGCGGGTTCAACTTCTTCGCCTTGCCCTAAATCCGCCGTAAATGTGACGACTTCACATTGATAAACGTCTTGTAACCATTTTAAAATTACCGATGTATCCAACCCACCTGAATACGCTAAAACTACTTTTTTTGTGTTTGTCATATTTTTTCAATTCCAACTAGAGTGTTAAATCAGGCGATATTCTATCTTATTTCAGCCCATCCTTGAATTCAGGCGATTTAAACCTTCAGCGTAAAAGTCACAGGACCATCGTTAAGTAATGCAACTTTCATATCCGCGCCAAATTCTCCGAATTGCACATTGTCGTAAATTTTCATAACGTGTTTTTGTAAATAATTAAATATTTCGCGTCCAAATTCAGGGGGGGCAGCAGAGGCAAAGCTCGGACGATTGCCTTTATCTGTATTTGCCGCTAGCGTAAATTGCGGCACAAGCAATAATCCGCCACTAATATCACGCAAACTTAAGTTCATTTTGTCGTCGCTATCCGCAAAAATGCGGTAATTCAAAATACGTTCAAGCAATCGTTCGGCAATAACAGGTGTGTCGGCTTTTTCGACAGCGACTAATGCCAAAATACCTTGTTCAATGTTGCCAATCACGTTGCCATTGACGGTAACACTCGCTTCGGTGACGCGCTGAATAATCGTAATCATAAAAATAAACTCGGTAAAAAAAATTCACTCACCAACATCGGTTGCTCACAAATACTGTATTGCGTGCGTCGTCCCCATAATGGCGCGGTGATTTGCAAATTAGTTGCCCATTGATTCGGCTCAATTCTTGAAATGCCAACTGATTCACGTTGCAAACTCGGTGCAGAAAATAAAACTTCACCCAATGGACGAGTGCCTAAACGCGCCAAATTCCCTTGCGCGATTTTTAATGTTTTCGCGGGAATTACGGTTCGTGCCAAAATCAATGGTGTTTGATTCGACAACAAAACGACTTCGCGCACCAAACAATAACGTTGTTCTGGTTGTTTTAAAATTCGCCATTCTGTTAAAAATGGCGTTTGGTGTTTCTCAAATAAAACCTGAACGTGGATATTTTCAAACTGATTACGAAGGCGTTGCGTGAGTGATTCGGATTCGTTTAGCCACGATTGCAAACCTATTGGCAATAATTTACGCAGGTTGTGATTCGCTGACAGCCAGCGCGGTTCATGTTTAAATAATCGACTGTAAGACATTATGAATACGAGAAAGTTAATAGGCGTACAAATCCTAGCAAAGAAAAGCCCTGTCAGCTACGAACTGTTACAATGTTGCGAACATTTTTACTTCAATCCAATCAAAAATACTTATGGCAAAAAGAAT
>CAINDC010000012.1 GCA_903847275.1 uncultured Pseudomonadota bacterium | reverse complement strand
TTTGATAATAATGTCATGTTGTTCGTTTAAAAATTCACGGATTTGCTGTGAATTGCGCGAAACCAATGTTTCAGCGCAACATTGTGGAAACCACGCGGTAAATAATTTTTCATTGGCATCACGCAACGATTGCGGTTTATTGACGACATAAACCCCTGCTCTTTCCGCTTGTTCTAAAATGTAGGTGGCATAAAGAAATTCGCTATCAAACGGTGGATCTTTTCGCATAAAAATCACGTTAAGTTCTTCGAGTGGAATTGTCTGCTCGTGCGTAAATTCAAACCATTTTTGATAATTTCGTTCGACGTTTAACGTCCGAGTTCGCGCATACGCTCGTCCGTTACGCAAAAATAAATCGCCCAATTCCATGTAATGCAATTCCCAACCGCGTGATTGTGCTTCGAGCAACATGGCGAAACTGGTATCTTTTTTGATATTGATGAGGTCAATGGCATCCATGACCATGCCGAGTTTAATAGACATTAGAGTTGTGTGGTGAGTTTAAAATGGCGTAATTATAGCGATTTCAGCAACAAAAATATCAAACAAAAGCCGTGTGTTACATTTATATTCTTGAAAAAAACGATTTAATGATGTTAGTGCATCGATTATAATGCGACACTTTCATTTTTAATCACATAGATAGAGGATTTCATGTCAAGAGTATGTCAAGTTACGGGCAAAGGCCCAATGACTGGAAACAATGTTTCACACGCCAATAACAGAACCAGAAGACGCTTTTTGCCGAATTTGCAACATCACCGTTTTTGGGTGGAAAGTGAAAATCGTTGGGTACGTTTACGCGTTTCAACCAAAGCAATGCGAATCATCGACAAAAACGGTATTGATGCTGTTTTAGCTGATATGCGTAAAGCTGGTCAAAAAGTTTAAATTTAAGAGGATAAAATCATGCGCGATAAAATTAAATTGATTTCGACCGAAGGTACAGGTCATTTTTACACTACGACAAAAAACAAAAAAACGATGCCAGGCAAAATGGAAATCAAAAAATTTGATCCTATGGTTCGTAAGCACGTCATTTACAAAGAAGCTAAAATTAAATAGTTTCGTCCCCTGCGTCAGATTAACCTTTACGTTAATCTGACCAGTATCACCAAATTCCCCTCGTTACTGTTTTACTGCTTGCTCAAGTTTGCTGTGCTGTTTTGAGTAAACAAAATACATGACTAATCCCATCGCTAACCAAATCAAAAATCGCCACCATGTTTGTGCGGGTAAAAATGCCATCAAGGTACCGCATGAAATCATGCCCAATGCTGGAAATAAAGGGCTATAAGGCGAACGAAACGGACGCGGCAAATTAGGTTGTGTGAATCGCAACATAATCACACCGAAACAAACCAACACAAATGCCGCCAATGTTCCGATATTGACCAATTCAGCTAAATCGCCCAACGGAATAAATCCAGCAATCACCGCCATAATTACACCGCAAATTACAATTACCCGCACGGGAGTTTGCGTTTTTTCATGTACCACATTGAAAAACTCAGGCAATAAACCATCGCGTGCCATTGCAAAAATTACTCGCGTCAAACCGTAATACAACACCAACATCACCGTTGTGAGTCCTGCAATTACCCCCGTTGCGACTAAAGCAGAAGCCCAACTAAAACCCAGTAATTTCAAGGCATGAGCGACAGGTGATGACACATTCAAGTCGCTGTAATGCACCACACCCGTCAACAAACCAGAAACCAAAATATAAATCGCGGTACAAAAAATTAACGATGTAACAATGCCAAACGGTAAATCTTCTTGCGGATTATGTGCTTCTTCGGCAGCCGTCGAAACAGCATCAAAACCAACGTAAGCAAAAAATACAATCGACGCACCTGCAAAAACACCAATCGTTTTGCCATCAGGCAAAGTTTGAAACCAACCGAAAGGCATAAATGGATACCAGTTTTCAGGATGTATATTGAAAACCGCCAAGCCAATAAACATCGCAATCGTCACTAATTTTACTGCAACCATGATGTTATTGAGTTTCGCACTCTGCTTTACACCTAAAATCAATAATCCCATCAAAAACAAAATAATCATCGATGCTGGTAAATTGACAATACCACCTAATTTTGGAGCTTTCGTTAACGCATCGGGCAACGCAAAACCAATTGCTGTCAGTGCATTATTAAAATATCCCGCCCAACCATTGGCGACGGCAGCCACTGAAATCGCGTACTCCAGCAATAAATCCCAGCCAATAATCCACGCAACTAATTCTCCAAATGCTGCGTAACTATAACCATAAGCACTACCGCAACCACCTACTGATGCGGCTAATTCTGCATAAGATAACGCAGCAAAAACACAGGCAAATCCTGCGATAACAAACGACAAAATGACTGCTGGACCTGATTGTGTGGCGGCAGCAATTCCAGTCAACACAAAAATTCCCGTGCCAATAATCGCGCCAATACCCAAAAAAGTTAAATCCCATTTTGATAAACACCGATTGAGTGTATTGATAGAATCGTCACTGTCGGAAACAATTGGTTTAGTGCGTAAAAGTTGTCGAATCATAAAATATCGTTGAATTGGAAGATAAAAACAAAGTCGCTGATTGTGGCATTCTCACGTCGAAACGTGAGAACGATGGATATTTATTTTGCTTAATGATTTAAATGTGCCACTAACCAACGCGCGGCAACGTCTTCCGTCATATTTTTACGGCGGGCGTAATCGGCGAGTTGGTCTTTGTCGATTTTACCAACGTTGAAATACTGCGCTTGCGGATGTGCGAAATACCAGCCACTAACTGCCGAAGCAGGATACATTGCAAAATTTTCGGTGAGTTCAATCGTGGTGTTTTCAGTCACATTCAACAACGAAAACAACTTCGCTTTTTCAGTGTGATCAGGACACGCGGGATAACCTGGTGCAGGACGAATGCCTTTATAATTCTCGTTAATCAACGCTTCATTATCCAAACTTTCGTCGCTCGCATAACCCCAGTATTCTTTGCGGACTAGCAAATGCAAATACTCCGCAAATGCTTCGGCTAATCTATCGGCTAACGCTTTGAGCATAATCGCACTGTAATCATCGTGATGTGCTTCAAATTCGGCGAGTTTGGTTTCAATGCCAATGCCTGTTGTCACAGCAAAACCACCCACATAATCCATAACACCGCTTTCGAGTGGTGCGACAAAATCCGATAAACAATAATTCGGTCTACCTGGAGCTTTGACGTTTTGTTGACGTAAATGATGCAATGTTTCAAGCACTTCGCAGCGTGATTCATCAGTAAATAATTGAATGTCATCGTCAATCGAATTTGCAGGAAAGAAACCAATTACCGCGCAATTTTGTAGCCAATTTTCAGTAATGATTTTTTCGAGCATTTCTTTTGCATCGGCAAATAATTTCCGTGCTTCTTCACCGACAACGGCATCATTTAGAATTTTTGGATAACCGCCAGCAAGTTCCCATGTTTGAAAAAATGGCGACCAGTCAATATATTCTGCAAGCGTTGCAAGCGATACATCATCAATGACTTTCACGCCTAAAAATGAGGGTTTTACAGGGTTATTTGCCCAAACGTGTTTATTTTCGCGGGCTTTTTCTAACGAATGTTGCAAAGTTTTGGCTTCTTTGCCTTTGTGACGTTCACGCACTTCGACGTATTCAGCACGAATGCTGGCTTTGTAATCTGTCGCCAATTCACCGCTTAATAAATTACTGGCAACGCCAACCGCTCGTGATGCGTCCGTCACATAAACGACACTGCTATTTTCATAATGCGGCTCAATTTTTACGGCAGTATGCGCCCGTGAAGTCGTCGCACCACCAATTAACAATGGACAAGTAAAACCTTGGCGTTGCATTTCTTTCGCAACATGAACCATTTCGTCCAGCGAAGGCGTAATTAAACCGCTTAAACCAATAATATCGACTTTTTCCATTCGCGCCGTTTGCAGAATTTTTTCGGCTGAAACCATCACGCCCAAATCAATCACGTCGTAATTGTTACATTGCAAAACCACCGCAACGATATTTTTTCCAATATCGTGAACGTCACCTTTCACGGTTGCCATGAGAATTTTGCCGTTGCTTTGGCGGTCGGCAGCATTTTTGTCTGCTTCCATAAATGGCATTAAATAGGCAACGGCTTTTTTCATCACTCGCGCCGATTTCACCACTTGTGGCAAAAACATTTTTCCCGCACCAAACAAATCACCAACTATATTCATGCCGTCCATCAACGCGCCTTCGATAACGTGCAACGGACGTTCAGCTTCTAAACGAGCGGCTTCGGTGTCTTCGTCGATAAAATCCGTAATCCCTTTAACCAGCGCGTGAGCCAAACGTTCGCTGACAGGCAAGTTGCGCCATTCAGCATCTTCTTTTTTCACTTCAACGCCATCGCCGCGATATTTTTCCGCCAACGCTAGCAACGTATCTGTGCCGTCACCGTTGTGCTGATTCAAAATCACGGCTTCAACGGCATCGCGTAATTCGCGTGGAATATCCTCGTAAATCGCAAGCTGTCCTGCGTTCACAATGCCCATCGACATTCCTGCTTTAATCGCGTGATATAAAAATACCGCGTGAATCGCTTCTCGAACAGGATTATTGCCACGAAACGAAAATGACACGTTCGACACGCCGCCAGAAATCAGCGCGTGCGGCAAAGTCCGTTTGATTTCACGGGTTGCTTCAATGAAATCCATACCGTAATTATTGTGTTCGTCGATGCCCGTTGCGACCGCAAAAATGTTCGGGTCGAAAATAATATCTTCAGGTGGAAAACCGACTTGCCCAGTCAAAATTTTGTAAGCGCGTTGGCAAATTTCGATTTTTCGCTCTTTCGTATCAGCTTGCCCAACTTCATCAAACGCCATCACAATCACCGCTGCGCCATAACGTCGAACCAATTTGGCTTGTTGAATAAATTTGTCTTCGCCTTCTTTCATCGAAATTGAATTGACCACGCCTTTGCCTTGGATACATTTTAAACCTGCTTCCAAAATGTCCCATTTTGACGAATCGAGCATAATCGGGACTTTTGAAATATCGGGTTCGGACGCAATCAACATTAAGAAACGCACCATTGCTTCTTTGGATTCGAGCATTCCCTCATCCATGTTGATGTCGATGATTTGTGCGCCGTTTTCGACTTGTTGTTTTGCGACATCGAGAGCGGCTTCAAAATTTCCTTCAATAATTAAGCGTTTAAATGCCGCTGAACCCGTAACATTTGTGCGTTCGCCAACATTCACAAATAAACTATCGGCTGAAATTTTTAACGGTTCTAAACCTGATAACGCGCAATGTTTTGGAATATCGGGGATTTGACGAGGTGGAAATTTTTCAACGGCTTTCACAATAGCGCGAATAGTATCAGGTGACGTGCCGCAACAACCGCCGATAATGTTTAAATAGCCATTTGCCGCCCAATCCGCAATTTCTGCCGCCATCATTTCAGGCGTTTCGTCGTATTCACCAAAAGCATTTGGCAAACCTGCATTTGGATGTGCCGAAACATGTGTGTCTGCGATGTTGGAAAGTTCTTCAATATATTGGCGCAATTCGGTTGCACCTAACGCACAGTTGAAACCAAACGAAATCGGTTTAACGTGTTTCAAAGAATTCCAAAACGCGCCAACCGTTTGACCAGAAAGTGTGCGTCCCGACGCATCAGTAATTGTGCCTGAAATCATTACAGGCAAGGCAAAACCTAATTCTTCAAAAACATTTTCAACCGCAAAAATCGCAGCTTTTGCATTCAGTGTATCGAAAACGGTTTCAATTAAAATTAAATCCGCGCCACCATCGATTAACGCTTTTGTGGCTTCAGTGTAAGCAATAACCAATTCATCAAACGAAATGTTGCGAAAACCTGGGTCATTTACGTCTGGCGACATCGATGCCGTGCGATTTGTCGGTCCTAAAACACCTGCCACAAAACGCGGTTTCTCAGGTGTTGAAAATTCGTCGGCGGCTTCACGCGCCACTTTTGCCGCCGCAAAATTGATTTCATAAACCAACGATTCCATTTCGTAATCCGCCATCGCAATCGTGGTGGAATTAAAGGTATTCGTTTCGACAATATCTGCGCCAGCCGCATAGTATTGGCTGTGAATCGCCTTGATAATGTCGGGCTGCGTCAAACTCAATAAATCATTATTGCCTTTGACATCGGTTTGCCAATTTGCAAAACGCTCGCCGCGATAATCTTTTTCGTCGAGTTTGTAGCCTTGAATCATCGTTCCCATCG
The DNA here is from genome assembly GCA_903847275.1 of uncultured Pseudomonadota bacterium. Lineage (GTDB taxonomy): Bacteria > Pseudomonadota > Gammaproteobacteria > Methylococcales > Methylomonadaceae > UBA10906. The sequence goes on along the minus strand of CAINDC010000012.1, from coordinate 3,092 downwards.
CGCCATCTAAAAATAAAATGCGCTCGGAAAGGTGTTTTTTGAAAAGTTCTGTTCTGTTCATGAAAATAAGAAAATGTTGCCATAAAATAATTCCTTGAATGATAACAGACGGCGCAGCTTGTTTGCTATTTAAGAGCGATTTTCAAAACGCTACCGCAAAACCAACCAAACTGAAAATCGACGGAGTGCTAACTGTTAAACCCGCACTGACATTTGCAAATATCGCCAAACGTTCAATGGGAATCCATTGTGCGCCGCCACCAATTGCAGAAGTCGTCAAACCAGCTGCCGTATTCGTGTAACCATTCACGAAAACATCAACATCTTCATAAACATTACGCTGCAACGCCCATGCTAACGCCAATTGATATAACGCTTCACCTGAAACTAAATGCTGCGACACAAAACCAACGTTATATTCAAACGCAATATCGAAAGGCAATGTCTGGTCAAAATTCAAACTCAACGCTGGATTTATGCCATTTTGAAAAGCCCGATGAGCAAAATCCGTTTGCACTGAAAATTCAATACCAACCGCTGGTAAATTCGCAGTTTGATTTTCGTCGGATATATGCCATTTCAAATCAAAAATCTGCGCTGCCATGCCGCTGGTTTTTTTTTCATCATCGACTGTAAAACCATTCGACATCAAACGTAATTCCAAATCATCGAATAAACCATAGCGCAATAAATACCCTGCGCTGTATTGTGCCAATGTACCGTCAGCACTTTTGCCGCTGAAATTAACGGGAGTAACTTCAACATAAGCACGACCTTGTGGCAGCGTAAATGCACTATTTGGAAAATTGGCTAAATCTGCTCCCGCTGTTTTAATCGAAATATCTGATTCTGCATAACTCGGCGAGTTAAAAACGAATGCGATGAAATAGGCTGCAATTTTGTAATTGTTATTTTTCATGATTACTAATGCTCATACTGCTTATGATTGTGATAATTGTTATCGCACATTATTCAAAAACCTTTATTTACATTAATCGTTTATAAATCCTCATTCGCTGTCGATATAATGCGAACTGTCAAAACGAACAAAAAATATAAACAATTATTATTTTATTTTCCTTGTTCAATTTAAATCATTAAGGAATCATTTTTATGTTCAACAATCTTTCTATTCGCTCGCGCCTTATGTTAATTCTTGGTGCGATGTCTATTTTAGCCATTTCATTAAGTACTATTGGCTTAATCGGAATCAAATTTAGCAACAGCAGTCTACAAACTGTTTATATCGATCGTTTAGTTCCATCGAGTCAATTGACTCAAATTAAAAATCGTCTATTAGACAACCGTTTAAAAACTGCCAATAGTGTTATTTTTCCAGATGAGGCAGAAAAAAATACTGTCGTGATTAACGAAAATACGGCTGAAATTAACAAATTGTGGGAAAGCTATATGGCGACGTATTTAACGCCAGAAGAAACGATTCTTGCCAATCAATTCGCCGAAGATAGAAAAGCTTATAATGAACAAGCGTTATTACCTGCGATAGCATTCATAAAAGCTGGTAATAAAGCAGAGCTTGAAAAACTGATTATCGAAAAAATCCGTCCATTGTACGAACCACTTTCAAAAGACATTAACGCTTTGGTGCAATTACAACTCGACGTTTCACAACAAGAATATGAAGATGCTCAAAAATCGTATGACACAATTTTCATTTGCTCAATTGTTATATTGATATTGGGATTAAGTGCTTGTTTCTTTATAGATTTAAAATTAATTCGCAGAATTACCAACGCCCTTGATAACGCGAAAAGTGTCATGACTGCGATTGCTCAAGGTAATTTATCATCTCGCATCGTGATTGAATCAAATGATGAAATCAGCGAATTGTTAGTAGTAATGCAAACAATGCAGAACAATTTAAAAACAATCGTGACTGACATTGAACAAGTCGTTTCTGCGGCTGTTAAAGGTAATTTCAATACGAAAATCGATATTCAAGGTAAAAGCGGTTTTGGAAAAGATATTTCAGAATCTTTAAATACACTTTCAGATGTTACAAATACTGGATTACGCGATGTCATTCGTGTCGCTGGCGCATTAGCCAACGGCGATTTGAATCAAAGAGTCACCAAAGATTACAAAGGATTATTTGGTTTAACGGCGAAAGGCGTGAACGACACCGTGGATTCATTAACAAAAATCGTCAATGAAATTCAAGAGATGGTGGACGCAGCAGCAAATCAAGGTGAATTTAGTTGCAAAATGAATTTGAATGATAAAGCGGGTTACACGAAAACAATTGCTGAATCATTGAATAAATTATCTAACGTGACAAACGAAGGCTTGCATGACGTTTTACGCGTTGCAAATGCGTTGGCAGAAGGCGATTTGACGCAATCAATTACGAAAGATTACCCAGGTATTTTTGGTCAAGTGAAAGCGGGGGTAAATAACACCGCAGAAAGCTTGACCTCCTTACTGATGGAAATCAAAGAAACGACCAATATGATTGCAGCAGTTTCAACTGAAATTGCATCGGGTAACAATGATTTAGCGCATCGCACGGAACAACAAGCAGCGGCGTTAGAAGAAACAGCCGCAAGTATGCAACAACTTACATCAACCGTTTCACACAATAGTGAGAATGCAAAACAAGCAAATTCGTTAGCCGTCGGCGCAACTGAAGCGGCAAATCGCGGTGTAAGTGTTGTTAGAGATGTTGTAAGTACGATGGATAACATTAACGAATCGTCTTTGCGAATCGTCGATATTATTTCGGTAATTGATGATATTGCGTTCCAAACAAACATTTTAGCGTTGAACGCGGCAGTTGAAGCGGCTCGGGCGGGTGAACAAGGCAGTGGTTTTGCGGTGGTCGCGATTGAGGTTCGGAATTTAGCACAACGTTCTGCAAATGCGGCGGGTGAAATTAAACGTTTAATTAGTGATTCAGTTGATCGTGTTTCGGGTGGTAGCAAACAAGTTGCTGAAGCGGGTCAAACCATGCAAGAAATTGTGACTTCAATTGAAGGCGTGAATAAAATCATTTCAGAAATTTCGAGCGCGTCAGCAGAACAAAGTGCAGGGATTGCTCAAGTGGGTGCTGCAATTACGTCGATGGACGATGT
>CAINDC010000011.1 GCA_903847275.1 uncultured Pseudomonadota bacterium | reverse complement strand
TGAAATCCGTTATCAACTGCCGTTAATTTGGGCGGCGATGGCGACATTTTTGATTTTTGCGCTGGTAGCGATTCAATTTGTTCATTCTGAAAAACACGATAATCGTAAACCGTTGTGGATTTCGATGTTGTTATTTTTCGTTGTTTGGCAAGTACCGAATTTGCAATTTATCCCTGATACTTTGCAGCGTTTTGTGGTGAATCCAAATCCTGTCAAAACAGAAAAACCGTTCATGCAGCACAATATCAATGCAACATTGGCGGCTTATGATTTGAATAATGTCAAAACCGTTGAAATGACTGTGAAGCTTGATGCTGCACAAGATATTGAAACGTGGAGTTCACAAAAACATTTTGAAAATATCCCTGTTTGGGATCGTGAATACATCATTTACAGTTATAAACAACTGCAAGAAATTCGTCCATATTACAAATTTTTATCGGTAGACGAAGATCGCTATTTTATTTCTGACCATTTGCGTCAAGTCAATATCTCTACGCGCGAAGTGAATATCTCTAAATTACCAAAAGAAGCGCAGAACTGGGAAAATCGTCATTTACGTTACACCCACGGTTATGGCGCAGTAATTACACCAGCCGCGCAAGATGCCGATGCGCCGTTGACATGGTATTTGCGTGATTTAAATATGCACTCAGATGTAAATTTAACTGTCGAACACCCTGATATTTATTACGGTCAAGAGCAATATGATTACGCGATTGTGCCGAATAAATTAAATGTTGTGGGGATTGCCAGCACAGAACCTCACGAAGAAAAAGCCTATCATGGTAAAGGCGGAATTCCATTCACTTCGACATTTAAAAAAGCGTTATTTGCATTTAAATTAGCGGATGAAAAACTGTTTTTTTCGACTAACATTTCTAGTGATAGCAAGCTCAAAATTTACCGCAACATTACCGAGCGCGTTCATAAGCTCACACCATTTTTACATTTGGATAAAGACCCCTATTTGGTCATGACTAAAGATCGTTTTTATTGGATTCAAGATGCCTATACGTTGTCTGATAAGTATCCTGTTTCAAAACCAATGGTGAACGAAAGTTTGAATGGTACACAGCCTTTCAATTACATTCGTAATTCAGTGAAAATCGTTGTCGATGCGTTTGATGGTGACGTGGATTATTATTTAGTTGATAACAATGATTCGCTTGCCAATGCGTACAATCGCGCATATCCAAAATTATTCAAACCGCTAGAAATAATGCCTGCTGAATTGAAATCACATTTGCGTTATCCGCGTGATTTATACACGCTTCAAATGCAAATGTACGCACGGTATCATCAAACTACACCAGAACTTTTTTACGAACAAGCTGAAACATGGGCATACGCAAATGTGCGTGAAAAACCTGTATTGCCGTATTATCAAACGATGGATTTTGGAAGCTGTAACGACACCGAGGAATTCGTGTTAATCAATCCAATGACTCCTGTAAATCGCAATAATTTAAGTATGGTCGGTATGGCAAGTACGTTAGATAAAGTGAATTGTAGCGGTACTTACAAACCAAATATCACGGTATTTAAATTTGGTAAAGATGTGCAAGTGAATGGTCCTGAACAGATTGAAGCATTGACGCAACAACATCCAGAAATTTCAGAACAGTTCACACTTTGGGATCAAAATGGTTCATCAGTTGAAATGGGACGTATGGTGATTTTGCCAATGGGCAATACGATTTTGTATGTGCAACCGATTTACATTGCGTCTACCAAAAACAAAATGCCTGAATTGACACGAATTATTGTTTCAATCGGTAACGAAACCGTGATGGATACGACGTTGCATTCCGCGTTAGACCGCCTCAAAAACATTTTCATTAACAAAACACGCACGGTTGATACCGCCGCGTCAAAACATTAAAAGGATTTATTTGTGCAGAATGAACGCATTGCAGAATTAAAAAACACCGTTCAACAACTTTTAGACGAAGCGAAAGCACAAGGTGCGACAGCAGCTGAAGCGGGTTTGAGTGTTGATGATGGTTTATCGGTGACAGCTCGTTTAGGTATCGTCGAAACGATTGAACACCATTACAGTCAAGGTTTGGGGGTAACGGTTTATTTTGGACAACGAAAAGGCGTGGCAAGTACAACGGATTTGTCACCGTCTTCGATAAAAGAAACTGTTAGCGCGGCGTGTAGCATTGCGCGTTACACCAGTGAAGATGAATTTTCTGGCTTGCCTGATGCAGACTTATTAGCGACTGAATTTCCTGATTTAGATTTGTATCATCCGTGGGCATTGTCGTCTGAAAAAGCAATTGAAATGGCGATTGAATGCGAAGATGCCGCGCGTAATTATCACGCCGAAATTAGTAATTCTGAAGGCGCGACGGTTAGCACGCACAAAGGTTTGAGTGTTATGGGCAACAGTTTGGGTTTTTTGCAAGCGCGTTTGAGTTCACGTCATTCGTTAAGTTGTTCAGTTCTCGCACAACGTGGTGACGAGATGCAACGTGATTATTGGTATAGCGTCGCGCGAAATGCCGATTTTTTAGAATTGCCAAAAGAAGTCGGCATTATTGCTGCTGAAAGAACGGTACGACGTTTGGGTGGACGTAGTTTAAGTCCGCGTCAATGCCCTGTTTTATTCAGTGCAGAAATAGCTGACAGTTTGTTGAATTCGTTTATTAGCGCGATTTCAGGTGGCAGTTTATATCGTAAATCGACCTTTTTATTGGACGCACTAAATACACAAATTTTTCCTTCCTTTATCCATATTCATGAACAGCCTCATTTAATTAGCGGTTTAGGTAGCGCGATGTATGACAGCGAAGGTGTTGCAACAAAGCATCGTGATTTGGTTCGCGGCGGCATTTTACAAGATTACGTTTTAAGCACTTATTCAGCTCGAAAATTGGGATTAAAAAGTACGGGAAACGCAGGTGGTGTAAGGAATTTGACGATTACACCAACAGGCGGCGATTTTGAATCGATGTTGCAACTACTTGGAACAGGTTTACTTGTCACGGAATTGATGGGGCAAGGCGTAAAAATGATGACAGGCGATTATTCACGCGGCGCGGCGGGTTTTTGGGTTGAACATGGTGTAATTCAATATCCCGTCGAAGAAATTACTATCGCGGGAAATTTAAAAGATATGTTTAAAGGTATTGTTGCCATCGGTAACGATGTTGATTTGCGTGGAAACACGCGCACAGGCTCAATTTTAATTGAGCAAATGTCGATTGCTGGTGAAGAATAATTTATTTTGAGGAGAGAAAAAATGAATAGACGTAATTTTATGCGCTTGGGTTTAGCAGGCGCGGGTTTAATGACTTTGAACGCTACGCCTTTGTTAGCGACTGAAACTAAAACAGCTGGAATTATTGGTGCGGGTGGATTGTTTTACACGAAAGAAAATGCGGGACGTTGGGCAGGAAAAATTGCTACGCATTTGCCAACCGTTGAAATTGAAAAATCGACCGTAAAAGTCACTACCGCTCACGAAATGAATGGTTTTGAACATTACATTGTGAAGCACGTTCTGCTCGACAAAAATTACCAATTTTTGGACGAACATTTTTTCAATCCAACCACCGATAAAATTGCACAATCAACGTTTAACTTACCCAATTATAGTGGCACGCTGCACGTTTTGAGTTTGTGTAATAAACATGATTTATGGCTCACAACGACTGAATTATAAAAATTAAAAAGGAAAAAACAATGACCAGATTTCCAGCTGAATGGGAAAAACAAGCCGCCGTTTTAATTGCGTGGCCACACGAAACAGGTGATTTTAGTGACAACCTCGAATCTGTTGAAGACACTTACAGCATCATCGCAGACACCATTACCGAATATCAGCCATTGCTGATTGTTTGCCGCGACGAAATACATCAAAAACACATTGAAAAGTTGGTTGAACGAAAAGAAGACATTCAATTTATTCATGCGTCCGTCAACGATATTTGGGTACGCGACACGACGTTTTTGACTGTCGAAAAAGAAGGCGCGTTGAAATATCTAAATTTTCAATTTAACGGTTGGGGCGAAAAATACGATTTCGCCAACGATAATGCTCTAAATCACAAATTAGCGAATGCCAAATTTTTCAAAGGTAAAGCGCATCATGACATCGATTTTATTTTGGAAGGTGGCAGCGTTGAAAGTGATGGCGAAGGCACGATTTTAACAACCGACCATTGCTTGCTAAATCCAAACCGAAATAGTGCGTTGAATAAAGAACAAATCGAAGCACAATTAAAAATCCATTTAGGTGCAAAGCGTGTTTTGTGGCTCAAACAAGAAAATTTAGCGGGCGACGATACCGACGCGCATATCGATACATTGGCGCGTTTTTGTACGCCGACGACCATCGCTTACACAAGTTGTGAAAATCCACGCGACCCACATTTTGAAAGTTTGCATCTAATGAAAATGCAGCTAGAAATGTTGCGTACAAATGACGAAGAACCTTATAACTTGGTTGCATTGCCATTACCAACGCCTATTTTCGATGAAGAGGATGAGCCGTTGCCTGCAAATTATTCAAACTTTTTAATCATCAATCACGCAGTTTTAGTACCAGTTTATGATGATGAAAACGATAAAATTGCGTTAGAACGTTTAGCAAAAGTTTTCCCACAACACAAAATTTTGCCGATTCCATGTCGTCCACTTGTTCATCAATACGGTAGTTTGCATTGCATGACGATGCAATTTCCCGAGCAAGCACGGAGCGTGTGATGCAAAAAAAATTGATTGTTAGCGCAGTTCAACAACCATGCGGTGACGATGATTATGATGTGAATTTAGCGTTTTCGATTGCAAAAATTCGTGAAGCCGCAGCGCAAAAAGCCGATTTAGTTGTATTGCCCGAATTGCATTTGGGCAAGTATTTTTGCCAAACCGAAGATCACACTGTTTTTGATTTGGCGCAACCGATTCCATGTCAAACAACTGATATTTTTTCAGCGTTGGCGAAAGAATTACAAATCGTGATTGTCACGACGATTTTTGAACGTCGCGCGGCGGGGCTTTATCACAACACCGCCGTGGTTTTCGACAAAGATGGTAGTCTTGCAGGTAAATACCGCAAAATGCACATTCCCGATGATCCTGCGTTTTACGAAAAATACTATTTCACGCCAGGCGATTTAGGTTTTACACCAATTCAAACGTCGATTGGAAAATTGGGCGTGTTGATTTGTTGGGATCAATGGTATCCCGAAGCGGCACGTTTAATGGCGTTAGCGGGAGCAGATTTATTGATTTATCCGACTGCAATTGGGTGGGATAAAAACGATACAAAAGAAGAACAAGCTCGTCAACTCGATGCGTGGATTACCGTGCAACGCGGTCATGCCGTCGCAAATGGTTTGCCCGTCATTTCGTGTAATCGTATTGGTTTTGAATTCGCGCCACATGGTGAAAGTGGCATTGATTTTTGGGGCAATAGTTTTATCGTGGGTTCGCAAGGCGAGTTTTTAACGCAGGCGAATTCATCGGAAACGAAATTATTGATTGCTGAAATTGACAAAAAGCAGAATGAAACTGTACGCCGAATTTGGCCATTTTTGCGTGATCGACGAATTGACGCATTTGGTGATTTGACCAAACGATTTATTGATTAGTTTTTTTTAAATTTCGTAAAACTTTCGTTTTCGCCAAAATGTTGCACGACTCATCCCTAAACTTTTAGCTGCTGCATTTACATTTTTGGTTTCGATTAAAGCGCGTTCAATCGCGCTTTTTTCATTTTGAATCGGAATAGTTTTAGCTGAAACAATAGGTAAATGTATTTCACGAAATTCGGGTGGTAATTCTGTCGATTTCAGAGTCGTTCCACGTCCAACGGCAAAGGCATATTCCACCACATTTTGCAGTTCTCGAATGTTTCCATGCCACGAATAATCCAATAACAAACGCATAGCTTCTGGTTCAATTTCTTCGATTTTGCGGCGATTTTCAGCATTATGTTTTTCAATAAAATGCCAAATTAACAAACTAATATCTTCACGTCGTTCACGCAACGGCGGTAGATAAATTGGCACAACACGCAACCGATACATTAAATCTTCACGGAATCGCCCATTTTTCACTTCTTCGCGCAATGCTCGATGTGTCGCTGCTACCAATCGCACATTAACAGGCATTGAAAGCACACCACCTACAGGTAAAAAATTGCGTTCTTGAATTACGCGTAATAATTTCGCCTGTAATTCCATGGGTAATTCTGCAATTTCGTCTAAAAATAACGTGCCGCCATGAGCGCGTTGAAATAAACCATGATGATCTTTCATTGCGCCTGTAAACGCACCACGCACATGACCAAACAATTCACTTTCAAGTAAATTTGCTGATAATGCAGCGCAATTTACCGCTAAAAAAGGTGCATCGCGTCGTCCACTTAAATAGTGAATTGCGCGTGCTACTAACTCTTTTCCTGAACCACTTTCACCACGCACTAAAACGGTTGCCTCAGTTTCAGCAGCAGTTTGAATGATTTGAAACACATCGTGCATAGCAGGTGAGCGGCTAATTAAACCATGAAAATTTTGAACGTTATCAATGTGCATTTTTGTTCCATTTGTTTCGATTTTTGTTTCACAGAAACAGTTTTTTGTTTCATTAAAACATTAAACCAGTTCGAGGTAAAAAATATAATGCTCAAAAAGCACGGTATCATTACGCCTCAATGTTTTTGGCATAAGCCATGCAATGTTTTACTTTAAAAATTATCTAGTTAGAGGATTGATTATGAAAAAAATTATTATCTTACTCGCGTCATTATTTGGTATTTCGTCAGTTTTAGCTGATGTGCCAGCTGTTTCACCACAACAAGCCGCCCAAATGCAATCAGAACAAAATGCCGTCATTATTGATGTGCGTGAAAATGACGAATGGAACGCGGGACATATTGATAATGCGATTCATATTCCATTGAATGACATTCAAAACCGCTTGAAGGAATTAGCAAAATATCAAAATCAACCTGTCATTACACAATGTCGCAGCGGCGCACGTTCTGCGAAAGCGGCAGATATTTTGGCAAAATCAGGCTTTATCAATGTTCACAACATGGACGGCGGTTTGAATGCGTGGCAAAAAGCCAATTTAAAAACGATTCAGGCGAATTAACATGAAAAAAATTGCCTTGATTAGTTTAGCGTTAATTTCAACCTGTGTTTTTGCTGTTGAACCTGCCAGCGATGCACGTTTAGATGAAGTTGTAGCGCGTGGCGTTCATGTGATGCCGTTTGATTTAGAAAAAACATTACACATTTTTAACAAAGTCGAAAAAGGCGGCATTCAACAAGTTATCGCGAAAGATAAAAACGATGCCGAGCAAATTGCGTTAATTCGTGAACATTTGTCGAAAATTGCAAGGGAATTTAATCAAGGTGATTTTTCAAATCCTGTGAAAATTCACGGTAACAAAATGGCAGGTTTGCAAACTTTACGCTCTGCTGAAAAAGACACATTAAGCATTATTTATAAAGAATTACCTGATGGCGCACAAATTGATTACACCAGCGAAAAAGCCGATTTAGTCACCGCGATTCATCAATTTTTTGATGCTCAACTCAGCGACCATGCGCGACACGCTGTTTCTGGTCATTCGCAACATCATCAACAATAACCGCTATGCGTTTAACTCGTTTTTCTTGGGAAATGACACTCGCCATCATCATCAAATTCACTTTATTTGGTTTGGTTTGGTGGCTTTTTTTCGCAGGACAAAAAGTAAAAGTGAATGAAGAAACATTAAACAATCGACTATTCGGCTCGGCAACATTGAACGAGGAAAATTTAAAATGATTACTAATGAAGTTGTAGATTTATCGAGGATGCAATTCGCTATTACAGCGATGTATCACTTTTTGTTTGTGCCGCTGACGCTGGGATTGTCGTTTATTTTGGCGATTATGGAATCGCTTTATGTGATGACAAATAAGCCAATTTACAAAGATATGACCCGTTTTTGGGGCAAGTTGTTCGGTATTAACTTTGCGATGGGCGTGACAACGGGCTTAACAATGGAATTTCAGTTCGGCACAAACTGGTCGTATTACTCGCATTATGTCGGTGATATTTTCGGTGTTCCGCTTGCTATCGAAGGCATGATGGCGTTTTTTTTAGAATCCACATTTGTTGGCTTATTCTTTTTCGGTTGGGACAGAATGACCAAGTTGCAACATCTTTCAACAACGTGGTTGCTCGCGTTGGGAACAAATTTGTCAGCGTTATGGATTTTGATTGCCAATGCGTGGATGCAAAATCCTGTTGGCGCAGAATTCAATTACGACACGATGCGAATGGAACTCACCAGTTTTGCGGACATTTTCTTTAATCCTGTCGCACAAGTTAAATTCGTTCACACCGTTGCGGCGGGTTATGTCACAGGTTCAATGTTTGTGTTGGGAATTAGTGCGTTTTATTTACTCAAACATCAAGATGTGGCATTTGCCCGTCGTTCATTTCGGATTGCATCGGGCTTTGGTTTAGCGTCTATATTGTCCGTTATTCTTCTTGGTGACGAAAGCGGTTACACAGTTGGTGAGGTTCAACGCGCTAAACTCGCTGCCATTGAAGCCGAATGGGAAACTGAAGAAGCTCCTGCTTCTTTTACGTTAGTGGGTTTTCCAAATGAAGAAACCAGAACGACCGATTACGCGATTAAATTCCCGTATTTACTGGGCTTAATTGCAACACGCTCAATTGATGAAAAAGTTGATGGTCTTGATGTGATTCGAGAACGAAAACGTCACCGTATTGAAAACGGCATGATTGCTTATGAAAATTTGCAAATTTTGCGCGAAGATAAAACCAATGAAGTTGCCAAAGCGATTTTTGAAAAACATAAAGTCGATTTAGGTCATGGCTTATTGCTCAAAAAATATACGGAAAACGTGGTTGATGCGACACCCGCACAAATTGACTCCGCTGTTAAAGATTCCATTCCTAAAGTTGCTCCGATGTTTTGGACATTTCGCGGCATGGTGTTTTGTGGCGTGACAATGTTATTTATTTTTGCGGCTTCGTTTTATCACAACATGAAACGTGACGCACACAATCAACGTTGGTTGTTAAAAATGGCATTTTTTGGAATTCCATTGCCTTGGATTGCAAGCGAATTAGGTTGGGTGGTGGCTGAATATGGTCGTCAACCTTGGACAATTGCGAACATTTTACCCACCCATTTAAGTACCTCAAGTCTAAGTAGTGGACAACTTTACGGCAGTATTGCTGGGTTTGTTGTGATGTACACCGCGTTGCTATGTATCGAATTATTTTTGATGGTGAAATACATTCGTTTAGGCGCAAGCAGTTTGCATACAGGTAATTATCACTTTGAAAAACAAGGAGCTGGTCATGTTTGATTATGAATCGTTACGCATTATTTGGTGGGCAATTTTAGTCTTCTTGATTTGCGGCTTTGCGGTGATGGACGGTTTTGACTTTGGCATTGCAATGTTACTACCGTTTTTAGGGAAAACCGACGACGAAAGACGTGTGATGCTCAACACCGTTGGTCCAACGTGGGAAGGTAATCAAACGTGGTTAGTCACATTGGGTGGCATTACGTTTGGTGCATGGTCGATTGTTTATGCGGTGTTATTTTCAGGTGTTTATGCAGGTTTATTGCTGTTGTTATTCGCCTTATTTTTACGTCCTGTCGGATTTGATTACCGTAGTAAATTAGCAAATCCTGAATGGCGTAGTTTCTGGGATTGGGGTTTATTTGTTGGTGGAACAGTGCCAGCAGTGGTTTTAAGTTTAGCAGCAGGAAACTTAATGCTCGGTTTGCCATTTGAACTCGATGGCGATATGCGTTCAACTTACACAGGCGGATTATTTGATTTATTTACATTATTTCCGTTGCTTTGCGTATTAGTTGGCGTGTCATTATGCGTGATGCACGGCGCAGTATATTTGCATTGGAAAACCGAAAGTTTTATTGCCGAACGCGCTCAAGCTGTGATTCGTTGGAGCAGCATTTTATTTGTAGTGTTGTTTTTATTAGCGGGACTTTATATTGCATTTGGCGTGGAAGGTTATCGCGTCACATCGGCAATTGATACAAACATCACAGCTCACCCATTACATAAAACCGTCGAAAAAAGTACAGGTTTATGGCTTGCCAATTACGGCACTTATCCGTTGCTTTTACTTGCGCCATTATTAACGGTTGGCGCAGCGTTATCAGCACCGTTTTTCACCGCTAAACAGCATTCTGCAACGGCATTTGTGTTGAGCAGTTTGGCAATGATTGGCGCGATTGTGACCGCAGGCGGTTCAATGTTCCCATTTGTATTACCTTCAACGCTTTCAATTACAAGCAGTTTGACGATTTGGGATTCAAGCGCAAGTCATTACACAATGAAAATGTTACTTGCCGCAACTGTGGTATTTATGCCGATTGTATTAGCTTACACGACGTGGGTTTATCGCATCATGCGTGGCAAAGTGACGGTTGAACAAGTGCAAGAAAATCAACATACAATGTATTAACAACTGACAAATAATCATCAACATCAATCATGAGGAAAGAAAATGGCTTATTCTGACAAATTTATTCAAATGGGCGAAGCGGCACGCGCACGAATTTCACCTGTACAACCGCATGAAGTCGATGCTCTTTTGGCAGACGGCGTGTTAGCGTTGGATATTCGTGATAAAGAAGAACACGATGCCGACCATATTGCAGGCTCTAAACACATTAGCCGTGGCAAATTGGAGATGAATGTCGAAGAGGAAATCCCCAATTTAGATACGCTTATCATCACCTATTGTAATGCGAATTACCGTGGCGCGTTGTCAGCGGACAGTTTGCAGGCTCTGGGGTACGGCAATGTGCGTTATATCGAAGGTGGATTGAAAGCCTACCGCGCATGGCAAAATAAATAATAAAGACGCGGTGAGTATCATTGAAAACTTTACTCAAATATGTGGCTTTCATATTACTTGCCATTGGTGATTCGATTACTCACGCTGAATGGACTTTTAAAGCCGACAACGCTGGATATTTCACGGATGATGTTGCACTTTTTTCTGCAACTCGCCGACTTTCGCTTAAAGATGACCCAACACAACCCAACATTGATAAAACGGGGCAAGGCAGTGATTTTATTTACGAGCCAAGTCTTGAAGCAGAATGGACGGGGCATAATTCATTGGGTGAAATTAGTTTTGCTGCGGATGCTGGTGGTTATGTTTTCACTAATCAAACCGCTTTTACGCATGGATTATTTGATTTTGAAGCGGCGCAATCTTTTAAAACGGATACAAAGCTGAGTTTACATTACAACTTTGTCCCCGATTTATTTTTAGGCAAAAACACGTTTATGCAGCCAACGGGCGAAGAAGCACAGCACGATGAAATTTTAACCAGTCATTATTGGTCTTTTCATATCGACCAGAAATTGAATGAGGATTTTACGATTCGATTATTAAGTCGTTATGGTTTGCGAAATTACAACGCGCCTTTTGTGCATCGTGATACGCAATTTTGGACAATTGGTTCGCACCTTGAATGGGATATAACCGAAGACGTTGAATTTTTAATCGGTTATCACTACGAAAAAGGTAGCGCAGAACATCATCGTGCGGCGCATTTTCCTGATGATTTATCTTATACAAATCATTACGCATCAGGTGAATTGAAAGTGAAATTGTTAGAAAAATTGACCGCAAATTTGATTTTCGATTACGAACACAATGCGTCTATGAGCCACATTGAAGAAGATGAGCGTTTTGGCGCAAATGAAAATATCTATCAAGGCGAACTTGAATTGGAATATGAATTAACGCACGCAACGCAACTTAAATTAGGTTGGCAACATGGCAATCGGAAATTAAATACAGAAATGGCAAACGTAAAAAATAACAATGTTTGGCTTGGGTTTGAATATAAATTTTAAAATTTAGAGGGCAAAATTATGTGGTATTTCGCGTGGATTTTAGGAGTAAGTTTGGCGGCTGCGTTAGCAATTATCAATTCAATGTGGCTTGAAATTGGAGAAGATGCAAATGCAGATTTTTAACAAAAAATTATTACTGATTGGTTTGTTCAATGCGTTTTTGTTAAGCGCGTGCAACGAGATGCAACAATCAAAACCAGCAGCACAATCTGTCACAAAATACACTTCAACATCAATTTTACTCTCTGGAAAAGTGGAAAATAAAACGGGGAATGTTAAAGCTCTTGATGGTGAAAATGTGATTGTTTCAACGAATATTGAAAATGGGCGTTACCAATTAGAAATTCCAGCTCAAACCAAATTACCTATCGTGTTGCAATCAGGTGATTTCATTTCAGTCGTCGTTGACGCGGACGTAACTCATTACGACATCAATTCATTTACAACCAACATTGCGGCAAAAGCGAAATCGTTAGGTGGTTACACACGCCAAAATATGATTCTTGCTGCAAGTAACAGTGTTCACACACCCGATGCAAACAAAACCAGCACGGGTTTTCGAGGTGACACGACGACACAATATGGTGGCTGGCATTAAAAAATATTTATGGTTTCAAGTACGTTTCATGGAAACGAGTTTATGTTTCCGTGAAACAAAAATGAAACATAAAAATCTCCATAAATAAGTCACATCGTAAGCATTATCAAGGTTTATACTAAGCTTGAGAAACTGGCACATTGTCTGCAATATCCATCAAGAAACAAGGAGAAAAATAAACTGAATACCAATCCAGATTCAAACATCTCAACAAAAACCAACTAATTTTTTCGGAGCAACAATCATGTTTAAACAATTATTCGACCCAGCCACATGGACTTACACTTACTTAATTGCTGATGATAAAAGCAAAGAAGCTGCATTTATCGATCCTGTGAATACACATTTAGACACTTATTTAAACTTGTTGAAAGAACACGGTTTGAAATTGGTTTATTCGTTTGAAACACACGTTCATGCTGACCATATCACTGCAAGTGGTTTGTTACGTCAACATACAGGTGCAAAAACGTGCGTGAGCAAATTCGGTGGCGCACAACTCGTTGATATTGAAATCAATGACGGCGATGTTTTCATGCTTGGAGAAGAAAAAATTAAAGCCATTCCAACCCCAGGACATACGCCAGGTTGCACCTCTTTTTTGTGGAATGACCGTTTATTTTCGGGTGATTCATTATTTATTGGCGGTTGTGGACGCACCGATTTTCAAGGTGGTGATTCAGGTGCGTTGTACGATGCAATTACACAACGTTTATTCACGCTACCAGGTGACACATTAGTTTATCCAGGTCACGATTACCAACAACGTTGGGTAAGTAATATCGAACAAGAACGCACAACTAATCCGCGTTTAGCAAATAAAACTCGTGAACAGTTCATTGAAATTATGAATAACTTGAATTTGCCTGCGCCACGTTTGATTGATCAAGCAGTTCCTGCAAATCGTTACTGTGGTTTAGATGAAAATGAACGCACTCAAGCGGTTCAAATACGAGATGTTGACGCGAAATTGGGCATGATGCAAATGCAAACAGGGACAACAGGGCAAGATTTGGTTGCCATTGCAAAACAACATATCACCGAAGTGAATGCCGAAATGGCGCGTAAATTATTGGCAGAAGGCAATATCACCTTGGTTGATACTCGCGAAGAAAGTGAATTTGCAGCGGGTCATATCGACAACGCACAATTATTACCTCGTGGTGTTTTGGAATTCAAATTAAATACAATTCCAGAGTTGGCAGATAAAACCAAAGCTGTGTTAATTTATTGCCGTACGGGTGGACGTTCTGCGTTAGCCGCACACACATTGCAAACTTTAGGCTATACCAATGTTTTATCATTAGCAGATGGCTTTGAAGGTTGGAACAAATAAAATTTGGGGATAGTAGGAATATGGTGAGAAGTGAATTTGTGTACTTTTCACCTTGTTCCTGTTGATTCACTTAATAATAAAAAATTGAGGATATAAAAATGACACAGCATCATACCTTGTTAATTGTTGGTGGCGGCGCAGCAGGCGTTTCAGTCGCAAACAATATGCGCCGAGTAAATAAAGACATCGACATCGCCGTTATTGAACCCAGTGAAAAACATTATTATCAAGCAGCATTCACAATTATTGGTGGTGGCGAATCAACGTTAGCAAAGCACACGCGCAACGAAGCTGATTTATTTGGTACGAACATCAAATGGATTAAAGAATACGCAGACACATTTCAACCTGAAGCAAACACGGTTACTTTAAAATCTGGTGATGTAATTAGTTACGATTACTTAGTGGTTTGTCCTGGTTTCCAAATGGATTGGCACAAAATTGCTGGGTTAAAAGAAACGCTTAACAAAAATGGTGTGTGCAGTAATTACTCACCTGAAACAGTTGAATACAGTTGGGAATGTATTAAAAATTTGAAAGAAGGTCGCGCATTATTCACGCAACCAGCAATGCCAATTAAATGTGCAGGCGCACCACAAAAAATTATGTACATGGCGGCTGATCGCTTCCGTAAAAAAGGAATAGCCGACAAAATCAGCGTCGAATTTTTCAACGTAGGTGGCGCGATGTTTGGCATTCCATTCTTTGCGAAACCATTGGCAAAAGTAGTTGAAAGTTATGGCATTAAAACCCATTTCACGCACAATTTAATTGCTATTGATGGTGAAGCGAAAACTGCAACATTTGAAATCACAGATGCTGACGGCAACAAAAAACAAGTTGTTGAAAACTTCGATATGATTCATGTCACGCCACCTCAAAGTGCGCCTGATTTTATTAAACAGAGTCCTCTAGCAAATGCTGATGGTCGTATTAATGTTCACCCAAACACATTGCAACACTACAAATATGAAAATGTTTTTGGTTTAGGTGATGCAGCTTCAACTACGAATGCAAAAACAGCAGCAGCAATTCGCAAACAAGTTCCTGTTGTAGTCGATAACATTTTGCACCTTATGAAAGCCGAAGAATTATCACCAAAATATGATGGCTACGGTTCATGCCCATTGGTCACTTCATTGAATACGGTTCTATTAGCTGAATTCAGTTACGACAGTAAAATTACACCATCATTTCCACTTTTAGATCCGCGTGTACCACGTTGGATTTGGTGGATTGGCAAAAAATGGGGTTTCCCGTGGATGTATTGGGATTTGATGCTAAAAGGTATTCGTTTCGATATTCCACACAAATCGAGTTACGCGAAAAATTTTGTTGATAAAGATTAAATTTTTAATAGATTAAAAGTGCGAGTTATCACGCTTGCACTTTTTTACACTCACCTCAATTTTCCCTCGTTAAAATCACATTATGTTTTCTTTATTTCCAATTTTAACTTGGCTCAAAATATATCGCCGTGAAGATTTTAATGGTGATTTATTTGCGGGTATTATTACTGCGATTTTACTTGTTCCACAGGGTATTGCTTACGCGATTTTGGCTGGTTTACCACCACAATTTGGGCTTTATGCAAGTATTCTACCTCCGCTTTTTTACGCATTTTTAGGCACCAGTCGCACACTTTCTGTTGGGCCTGTTTCGATTGCGGCAATTATGATTGCGGTTGCGTTAAAATCGCCTGAAGTGGCAGCACTTGAAAATCCATTACAAAGCGCAGTCATTTTATCCGCTGAAAGTGGCGTGATTATGTTGTTGATGGCGGCATTGCATATGGGTGGATTAGTTAATTTTATTAGTCATCCTGTTTTGACGGGATTTACCAGCGGTGCAGCATTGCTGATTATTGGTAGCCAATTACCGCAAACACTTGGTTTAAAACCTCCCGTGTGCAGCATTGATGTGAACTGCTATCAAGCCTATTTTCAAGCAACAAATACCCCGACGTTATTTCTAGCAATGACCGTTTTGGTGTTATTACTTTTTTTTGGAAAACCACTTTCAATGTTGCTCAAAATGAGTGGCACGTCTGCTGTGTTAACGACAGCAATCACTAAATGTGGCGCGTTAGTAGCCGTCGTGTTAACAACTCTTGCTGTGAGTTATTGGAATTTAACCACTCAACACGTTGCCATTGTAGGTGAAATTCCTGCTGGATTACCACATTTAAGTTTTGACTTTATTGATTTAGAAAAATGGAAAGTGTTATCTGCCCCCGCGAGTTTTATCGCGTTAATTGCCTATGTTGAAAGTGTGGCGATTGCGAAAGTTGTCGCAAATTTACGCAGTGAAAAAATTGATCCAAATCAAGAATTGATTGCACTTGGTGTTGCCAATCTTACCACCGCAATTTCTGGTGGAATGCCTGTCGCGGGCGGATTTAGTCGCACGATGGTGAATTTCACCGCTGGCGCACGCACACAAATTGCTATGATTATTGCGGCAATTATTTTAGCGATTGCTGTGATGTTTTTTAGTTCGTGGTTTAGCAACATTCCTAAAGCGACTTTAGCGGTGATTATTTTGGTCGCGATTATTCCGCTGGTGAAATTCCGCAGCATTTTGCACACCTGGAAATACGATAAAGGTGATGGAATTGCTGAACTTACAACGTTAATCAGCGTTCTGCTTTTTGGAATTGAAGAAGGCATCATGTTAGGAATTTTTTTAACTTTTGCCAGTCATTTACGCAAAGCAAGTCATCCACATATTGCAGTTGTTGGGCGACTTCCGAACACAAAAACTTATCGCAATATCAAACGTCATCAAGTTGAAACATGGGAGCATTTACTCCTTATGCGAATCGATGAAAATATCACCTTTGCGAATGTTAATTTCATTGAAGAATTTATTGAAACTGAATTACGAAATGCGCCAAATGTTAAACACATCGTTTTGATTTTTGCATCTGTGAGCGATATTGATATGACTGCTTTAGAAGCCTTAGAGCAATTAAATCGTAGCTTAAAAACTATTGGAATCACATTGAACTTTGCTGAAATAAAAGGCTTTTTGTTAGATAAACTACAAAGAAGTGATTTGTTCACTCATTTGAATGGGCAACTATTTTTTGATACTGATAAAGCAATTACCAAACTAAATCCTTAGGGAATTAATTCGTAAAAATATGGTCAAAATTGTCATTGCCAACAAGAAAACGATACAGATTTTCAAATTGGAGAACGTATTTTTTGACCATTTCCTCAACTATTTTTGATGGTAAATTTCATCGGGATTTTTCACAACCGCTTCAACGGTTTGCCATTCGCCATCAATCAATTGCCGATAAAAACAACTTTCGCGCCCCGTGTGACAAGCGATTCCACCTTGTTGTTCGATTTTCAACAACAAAACATCTTCATCACAATCCATTTGAATGCTGACAATTTTTTGTTGATGTCCCGATTCTTCACCTTTGCGCCACAATTTTTGACGTGAACGCGACCAATAAACGGCGTAGCCATTTTCAACCGTCAACGCCAACGATTCCCGATTCATCCACGCGAACATTAAAATTTTCCCCGTCGTTGAATCTTGAGCAATCGCAGGAATCAAACCGTCTTCGGTGAAGCGAATTTCATCCAACCAACTCATAAACGCACCTCAATTCCCCGTTCACGCATGCGTTGCTTGGCTTGTCCAATTGTGTATTCGCCAAAATGAAAAATACTGGCGGCTAAAACGGCATCGGCTTTGCCTTCCAAAATACCGTCCGCTAAATGGTCTAAATTCCCCACACCGCCCGATGCAATCACAGGCACAGAAACAGCTTCGCTCACCGCGCGAGTTAACGGTAAATTGAAACCCGATTTTGTGCCGTCTTTGTCCATACTGGTTAAAAGAATTTCACCCGCACCAAAAAGTACCATTTTTCGCGCCCATTCAACCGCATCTAAACCCGTTGGTTTGCGACCTCCATGCGTGAAAATTTCCCAACGATTTGGTTCGCCTTCGCCGCTGACTTTTTTCGCGTCAATCGCTACAACGATACATTGTGAACCAAATTTATCAGCAGCTTCTTTGACGAAATCAGGATTGAAAACCGCAGCGCTGTTGATGCCGACTTTATCCGCGCCTGCGTTGAGCATTCGGCGAATATCTTCAAGCGTGCGAATTCCGCCACCAACCGTCAACGGGATAAATACTTCGCTGGCAACTTGT
This sequence comes from uncultured Pseudomonadota bacterium, assembly GCA_903847275.1. GTDB lineage: Bacteria > Pseudomonadota > Gammaproteobacteria > Methylococcales > Methylomonadaceae > UBA10906. The sequence continues at coordinate 6,768 of CAINDC010000011.1, read as the reverse complement.
TCGACAACGTGAACCATCGTGGCGCGATTATCGTGCGTGGCGGTGATGTCTAAAAAGGTAATTTCGTCTGCGCCTTCGCGGTCATAACGTCGGGCAATTTCAACGGGATCGCCCGCGTCGCGAATGTCTACAAACTGCACGCCTTTGACGACGCGCCCATTATCTACATCTAAACAGGGAATAATTCGTTTCGCTAAACTCATTTTGATTTCCTAAAATTGGTCTGCAATTCGTTGACCTTCGGCGAAATCTAACGTGCCTTCGTAAATCGCTCGTCCCGTAATTGCGCCCATAATGCCGTCGCTAGCGACTTTGCCAAGCGCGTAAATGTCGTCTAAATTCGTAATGCCGCCCGACGCAATCACAGGAATTGAAATGGCTCGCGCCAATCGTGCTGTGGCTTCGACGTTCACGCCTTGCATCATGCCGTCGCGTGAAATGTCGGTGTAAATAATCGCGGCAACGCCGTTTTCTTGAAATTTTAACGCTAATTCGATTACGTCGAACTGCGAAACGGTCGCCCAACCATCTGTGGCAACTTTGCCATCTTTCGCATCCAAACCGACCATGACGTGACCCGCAAATTTCGCCGCCATTTCGCGGACAAATTGCGGTTCTTGAACAGCTTTTGTGCCGATAATCACATATTGAACACCTGCGTTCAAATACGCGTCAATCGTGGCTTCGTCACGAATTCCACCGCCAATTTGCACAGGTAAATTTGGATACGCTTTGGCAATCGCGGTAATTACATCGGCATTGCGTGGTTTTCCTGCAAACGCGCCATCTAAATCCACTAAATGAATACGTTTCGCGCCAGCTTCAACCCAGCGTCCAGCGACTTCAACAGGATTATCCGAAAACACGGTGTCATCGTCCATACGCCCTTGACGCAAACGCACACATTTTCCTTCTTTTAAATCAATCGCAGGGATTAGTAACATAAATAAAAACCTATTTGAAAACGTGAAAAATAAAACGCCTTGAGGATTTATTAAACCCATCAAAGCGTTTTGAGAATTGCGAAATTCGCAAACGTTTATTCCATTCGATAATTTGGTGCTTCTTTGGTGATTGTTACATCATGGACATGACTTTCACGCATTCCCGCCGAAGTGACACGCACAAATTGAGCTTTTTCATGCAAAATTTCAATCGTCTCACACCCCGTATAACCCATACTGGCACGGATTCCACCAAGTAATTGATGAACCACCGCTAGCATTGAACCTTTATACGGCACACGCCCTTCAATCCCTTCAGGGACTAATTTTTCCACTGAATCGGCAGATTCTTCTTGAAAATAACGATCGCTAGAACCTTGTGATTGTGACATTGCGCCAAGTGAACCCATGCCACGATAGGATTTATACGAACGTCCTTGAAATAATTCAACTTCGCCAGGAGCTTCTTCTGTTCCGGCAAACATTCCACCAAGCATAATAGCGTGTGCGCCAGCCGCTAAGGCTTTTGCCACGTCGCCCGAATAACGCACGCCACCGTCCGCAATTAACGGAACGCCTGTACCTTTCAAGGCATCTGCGACATTACTTACCGCTGTAATTTGTGGTACGCCAACACCAGCCACAATTCGTGTTGTACAAATTGAACCAGGACCAATTCCCACTTTTACGCCGTCTGCGCCTGCTTCAACTAACGCTAATGCGGCGGCGGCCGTCGCAATATTGCCACCAATAACTTGTAAATTGGGATAATTTTGTTTCACCCAGCGCACGCGATCTAAAACGCCTTGCGAATGTCCGTGTGCGGTATCAACAATAATCACGTCAACGCCTGCTTCGACTAATGCCGCAACTCGTTCTTCAGTGTCGTAACCTGTGCCAACTGCTGCGCCAACACGCAAACGTTCTAATTCATCTTTACACGCATTTGGATAATCTTTGGCTTTTTGAATATCTTTCACCGTAATCAAACCACGCAAATGAAATGCTTCATTGACAACTAACACTTTTTCGATGCGATGTTTATGCAATAACGCTAAAACGTCTTTACGATCCGCATTTTCATTAACGGTAATTAAGCGTTCTTTGGGTGTCATTACCGACGAAACCGGCTCGTCAAAACGGGTTTCAAAACGCAAATCCCGACTTGTGACAATTCCAACTAATTCATTGCCATTAACAACAGGAACACCTGAAATTTTATTCGCTTGTGTTAGCTGCAATACGTCGCGAATACTGACATTTGGCGTAACCGTAATCGGATCTTTAATGACACCTGTTTCGTATTTTTTAACACGATGAACTTCGTTAGCTTGCTGCTCGATAGTCATATTTTTATGAATAATACCGATACCGCCTTCTTGGGCAATTGCAATTGCTAACCGTGCTTCCGTTACGGTATCCATTGCCGCCGAAACGAGCGGGATATTTAACGAAATACCGCGTGTTAATTGGGTTTGCATTGACACTTCGCGCGGTAAAACCGTTGAATGTGCTGGAATGAGTAAAACATCATCGAATGTCAATGCTTCTTGAATAATTTGCATAACTACAACCTACTTATTTATGAAATAAACGTCCTATTATAGGGCGAAAAGGAAGGGGATTTTCTAAAAAAACAACCCATCAATCGGTGAAGAAGCGGAAGCAAAACGTTTGCGTGGCATTCGACCCGCTAAAAAGGCTTCGCGTCCTGCTTGAATACCTTTTCGCATTGCGGAAGCCATTAAAATTGGATTTTTTGCTTCGGCAATTGCGGTATTCATTAACACACCGCCGCAACCTAATTCCATTGCCATCGCCGCATCCGACGCTGTTCCTACGCCTGCATCCACTAAAATCGGCACGTTTGCATTTTCAACAATCGTTAAAATGTTATAGGGATTCCGAATTCCCAAACCTGAACCAATTGGCGCGGCTAAAGGCATTACAGCAACACAACCCATTTCTTCCAAACGTTTCGCAGCAATTGGATCGTCATTGGTATAAACCATGACTTCAAAGCCTTCGCGTACCAAAATTTCAGCGGCAATATAGGTTTCAGCAACATTTGGAAATAATGTTTTTTGGTCAGCTAAAACTTCGAGTTTAACTAAATTATGTCCGCCCAATAATTCACGCGCCAATCGACACGTTCGCACGGCTTCTTCTGCGCTGTAACAGCCAGCCGTGTTGGGCAAAATTGTATATTTGTCGGGCGAAATGACATCCAATAAATTCGGTTCACCCGCATTTTGTCCGATATTTGTGCGACGAATGGCAACGGTCACAATTTCCGCACCACTTGCTTCAATCGCCAACCGCGTTTCTTCTAAATCTTTATATTTTCCTGTCCCAACCAACAAACGCGATTGATAGCGTTTGCCCGCAATGAGAAAAGAATCATCTTGTCCGCCGCCAATCGCCTGAACAATTTCCAATTTATCATTCGCATTCAAAACGTGTGTGGCAAAATTTTGGAAAGGCAAAATTTCTTCGTTCAATTCAATGGCAATTTTTTTATCCGTTAAACCTAATTCGGCAACCACATCAGAAATCACGCTATTTTCAGCTATTTCACGCCCGTTACCATTGACATAAATCATCATATTTTTACACTCCGTCTTTTTTGAACTGCATTCGCAAGGGTTTTCAATAGCGGCAACGTATCTTCCCACGATAAACACGCATCGGTAATACTTTGTCCATAAACCAATTCTTGTCCTTGAACAACAGATTGTGAACCCGATTTCAAATGACTTTCAATCATTACACCCATAATGCGTTTATCACCGCTCGCAATTTGTGCGGCAACATCATCGCCAACAATCAATTGCCGTTGGCATTGTTTTAAACTGTTTGAATGACTGAAATCAATCATAATGTTGGGACGCAAATGGGCTTTTTCCATGCCGTGCGCGACTTGATTTACATTGACTGCATCATAATTTGGCTGGTGATTGCCGCCGCGCAAAATAATATGCACGTCTTCATTTCCTGTCGTCGAAAAAATCGCCGAATGCCCTGCTTTTGTTAACGATAAGAAGTGATGCGGACTCATTGCCGCGCCAATCGCATCAATCGCAATTTTAATCGTGCCGTCTGTTGCATTTTTAAAACCCACTGGACATGATAAACCTGACGCTAACTCACGATGTACTTGGCTTTCAGTCGTTCTCGCGCCAATCGCGCCCCATGAAATTAAATCTGAAATATATTGCGGTGTGATTAAATCAAGATATTCCGTTGCAGCAGGAACGCCCATGTCATTTACGTCAAGTAATAATTGCCGCGCAATTCGCAAACCTTTATTGATATTAAAACTGGAATCCAAATCAGGATCGTTGATTAAACCTTTCCAGCCCACCGTGGTACGCGGTTTTTCAAAATATACCCGCATCACAATCAACAAATCTTTTTCATGTTCAGCCATCGCGTTTTTCAAAAGTGCGGCGTATTCATGCGCGGCTTTCGTATCATGAATCGAACAAGGACCGACGACGGCAACTAATCTGTCATCATGCCCAGCTAAAATGTTGTGAATGGCGTGACGTGTTTGAAATGTCGTTTGTGCCGCTTTTTCTGAAAGCGGTATTTCCGCATGAACTTCTACAGGGGCGATAACTTCTTTCATGCCTGAAATGCGTAAGTCATCGGTGTTATATTTTTGCAAAATGAATTTCTCCTTTTGAGTTTATTCGACTGTAACCGATTTCGCTAAATTGCGTGGCTGATCAACGTCTGTACCTTTCAAAACTGCGACATGATATGACAGCAATTGCAACGGCAACGTGTAAAGTATTGGCGAAATGTAATTATCGACTTGCGGCACTTTAATAATTTGCACATTTTCATCATGCGTCGGCAACAAAGTTTCATCCATGAAAACAATTAACTGTCCGCCCCTCGCAGACACTTCCTGCATATTCGATTTAAGTTTTTCAAGCAAACTGTTATTTGGAGCCACCGTAATTACAGGCATATCAGCATCAATTAACGCGAGCGGTCCATGTTTCAATTCACCAGCTGGATAGGCTTCAGCGTGAATGTAAGAAATTTCTTTGAGTTTCAACGCCCCCTCCATCGCAATCGGATAATGCGCTCCGCGTCCTAAAAATAGCGCGTGATGTTTTTCAGCAAAACGTTCTGCCAAAATTTCGATTTCTTTGTCGAGTTGCAACACCTCTTCCATTTGACGCGGCAATTTAAATAATTCTTCAACAATATGCTGTTCCAGCGTTTCATTGAGTTGAAAACGTCTACCAACTGCCAAAACTAAAAGCATTAACGACACTAATTGCGTAGTAAACGCTTTGGTCGAAGCAACACCAATTTCAGGGCCAGCACGAGTTAGTAAAACTAAATCCGATTCTCGAACGAGCGAACTTTCTGGCACGTTACAAATTGCTAATGCGTGTTTTGCCCCTAAACGTTTTGCTTCTTTTAATGCTGCAAGCGTGTCAGCAGTTTCGCCAGATTGTGAAATTGTTACGACTAAAGTGTCAGCAGCTAAAACGGGGTGACGATAACGAAATTCGCTAGCGACTTCGATATTGCAAGGAACACGCGCCAATTCTTCAAACCAATAACGCGCAACTAAACCCGCATGAAAACTTGTACCACAAGCTAAAATTTGTATGGATTTAATGCCGTCAAAAATTTGAGCGGCATCAAAACCAAACGCGCTATCTTGCACACGCTGATTGATAAAACGACCTTCTAAAGTTTGTGAAACCGCGAATGGTTGTTCGTAGATTTCTTTCATCATGAAATGGCGATATTCACCTTTTTCAACCGCATCTGCTTTGAGCTGACTTTCTTTAATTGGACGCTGCACGATGTTATTTTGCGTGTCATAAATTATCAGTGAATCTACTTTTATTGCAGCAATATCAGATTCTTCTAAAAAGATAAAACGTTGTGTGACAGGCAACAATGCGGCGACATCGGATGCGACAAAATATTCGCCAATTCCTACACCGATTACTAATGGACTGCCTTTTCGACAAGCAATTAATGTATCGGGTTCATCGCTAGACATAATCGCTAGCGCATACGCGCCTTCGAGTTTCGGTAATGTTTCTTTGACCGCTTGCAACAAATCTGACGACGATTTCAATGCGTGATAAATTTCATGCACAATCACTTCTGTGTCTGTTTCAGACGTGAATTCGTAATGATTTTGGCGTTGTTCCGCACGAAGTTGTTCGTGATTTTCGATAATGCCATTATGAACAACAGCCACTGTATTGCAACTGACGTGCGGATGAGCATTTTCTTTACTCGGTTTGCCGTGCGTTGCCCAACGAGTGTGTGCAATACCGATATTTCCTGACGTTGGATTTTCAAGCAAAAGTGCTTCTAAACCACTGACTTTACCAACCGCACGCTGACGCACAATCGTTTGCTCGTGCAAAACCGCTAATCCAGCTGAATCATAACCGCGATATTCCAACCGTTTTAAGCCTTCTAATAAAATCGGAATCACGTTGCGTTGCGCGATTCCTGCGACAATGCCACACATTATAATTTCTCCTTTTTAACAGGTCTTTGCCAACCTTCGAGCGATATTTGTTTGCTGCGACTGAGTGTTAATTGTTCGTCGGGCGTATCTTTGGTAATCGTGGAACCAGCACCGATGGTAGCATTTTTTCCAATAGTGACAGGCGCGACTAATTGCGTATCTGAACCAATAAACGCGCCGTCTTCGATGATAGTTTGGAATTTATTGATACCGTCATAATTACAAGTAATCGTACCTGCCCCGATATTGACTTTTTGACCCACTAAACTATCGCCAATATAACTCAAATGGTTAATTTTACTG
>CAINDC010000010.1 GCA_903847275.1 uncultured Pseudomonadota bacterium | reverse complement strand
GTGAGAGTTTTTTCATCGTGCTAATAAGCCTTGACGAATCGCCTCAACCATTTCCTGCGTAAGCACTTGGCGACGATGATCTAACACCACGCCATTCATACGCTGTGCGAATAATACAATTGTTGAAACATAATCATCAAAAACAGCGACAGGATTATCCAAGCCATCGACCTGCATAAAGAATGTCACACCTGGACAATAAAATAATTCAATATCTTCGTCTGGAAAAGGACCAGGCTCAACCATACTTGCTACACCAAAATGAACAAATCGATTTTCATCAACCCGTTCAAAAATTTTAGTGCTGCCATATTCCAAACCTAATTCTTCTAGTGCATCAAAAATATCCGCACCATTAAAATCTTCATCACCTTTCGTAATGACACTGAATTGAATAATGGCTGCCGAAACCGCTGGACGTGATACAGGTTCTTCTTTTTTTACTTCTTTAGGTTCTGTAACAAATTCAGGTGCAACTTTTTCATCGTCAACTATGCGCGGTGATACAGGTTGTCGCGTTTTCATTTGTTGCGTATACACATTTTTAAGCGCTTCCGTTACCGACATTTTTTTTACAGGCGCAACGGCATCTCTTTCTTCTGGCGTATCATCAAATTCATCTTCAAATTCTTCATCATCGTCATAAAACTCGAATTCATCTTCATGCGCTTGCCTATCTTTGATATACGATGAGATCACCATACCTACAATAATAATCAAACCTGTTGCAATAATTGCAATGCGTAACAATTCTTTATCCATTAATTTTCGCTCGACTTACTGCGTTTTAAAATACCAACTATGACCATGTGGCATATAAGCTATAGCCACCCCATGCCATCGGTTTCGTGATGGTCTATTGTAACCTTATTACTAAAAAAATATAAAAACAGAACACTGCTTCGTACAAATTTAACATTTGAATCAAATTTCATGGCTTATTTTTTAAGCAATCCGACCATTTTGAGCCTTTCATCATGCTATATTTGAGGTTTTGTTCAAATTTTTATACTGTTATCAAAATCGGCAAATCCTTTTTACCCGTTCCCATATATATGAATATCGAGTGGCTTGCATTAAAATGAAAACTTATTCTTAAACATGGCATTTAGAAATTTTTATGACAACAAAACCAAGCAAAGAACTAGAAACCTTCCCTAATCCACAAATCGACCGCGATTACACAATTCGTTTTGATATTCCAGAATTCACTTGTCTTTGCCCAAAAACAGGACAGCCTGATTTTGCGACGATTAAAATTGAATACGTTCCTGCTGAATTATGCGTCGAACTAAAATCACTTAAACTTTATATGTGGTCATTTCGTGAAGAAGGCGCATTTCATGAAGCCATTACCAACCAAATTTTAGACGATATTGTCAAAGTGATTTCACCCAACTTTATGCGTGTTCGTGCTGATTTTTATGTTCGTGGTGGAATTTACACAAGCGTTGTCGTTGAACACCGTAATTCTTCTTGGATTGCACCAGAATTAGTGACGTTGCCGTAATTATGTTGCCGCCTAATTTTGCTGTTGCGCTGAAATACGAACTTGAAAAGGATAACGCGCCTATCGTAACGGCAAAAGGCGCACGTTTAACCGCTGATGAAATCGTAAGAATCGCTGAAGAACACAATATCCCACTCTATAAAGATCCAGAATTAGTAAAAATGTTGTCGAAAATTCCTTTGGGCGACGAAATTCCACAAGAACTCTATCTCGCGGTCGCTGAAGTTATTGCGTTTGCTTATGGACTGAGCAATAAAACCCTTGAATCCCCTACCCTATGACTTTGAAAAATACTGCTGTTGAATTGTTCCAAACCGTTTTGCCGCACCATTTATTATCGCAATTTGTCAGCAAATTCACGCACAGTGAAAATGTTGTGTGGAAAAACTTTTTAACACGCCAAATCATTCAACATTACGGCGTAAATATGGATGAAGCTGCAACGCCTGATTTGAATACGTTTAAAAGTTTCAATGAATTTTTTACTCGCGAATTAAAAGCTGGCGCACGTCCTTTGACAACAGAACAAGGTGCAATCGCAAGTCCTGCCGATGGTGTTGTCAGCCAAGCGGGAAAGATTGAAAGCGGTGATATTTTTCAAGCAAAAGGCAAAAGTTTCACCGTGACCGATTTATTGGGTGGCGATTCACAACGCGCTGAAAAATTTAATGATGGCGAATTCACCACGATTTATTTGTCGCCCAAAGACTATCACCGTTTGCACATGCCAATTTCAGGAACATTGCGCGAAATGGTTCATGTTCCAGGGCGATTATTTAGCGTAAATGGCGCAACAACAGAAGCCGTCAATGGTTTGTTTGCAAAAAATGAACGAGTTGTCGCAATTTTCGATACTGAAATCGGACAAATGGCATTGGTGTTAGTTGGTGCAATTTTTGTATCGAGTATTGAAACGGTTTGGCATGGAGTCGTTACGCCACCATCGATTAAAACGGTTCGTACTTGGCAATATGAAACCGACGCACCGACGTTAGAAAAAGGAGCTGAAATGGGTCGTTTTAATATGGGTTCAACCATTATCGTTCTTTTTGAAAAAGACAAAATGAACTGGAACGAAGATTTTGCCGCTGGAAAAACGGTAAAAGTTGGCGAAAAAATTGGGTCATAAAAAATCTATGAAAATAAAATCTTTATTCTGGCTTCTTGTTTTTGCTCAAGTTGCTCAAGCTGAAAGTGAATTCACTGACGTTTCAATCGAAGAATTGATGGACGTAAAAGTTACGTCAATTACTAAAATGCCAATGTCGTTAAACAAATCGCCTGTGACCGCTTATGTTATTTCACAAGATGAAATCACTCGTAAAGGCTACCGTTTTCTAACAGATATTTTAAAAAACATCCCTGATATTCACGTTGCGAATTTAGCTTCGACTGAAAAAGCAGGCGTTGAAATTTATATTCGTGGCATTTTCGCTAACGATAAAATTACCGTTTTGATTGATGGTAATAAAATCAAAGCTCCAACAGGCGAACCCACCGCATTTTTTCACACCATGCCGCTGATTGATGTAAAACAAGTTGAAATCAGTTTAGGTTCGTCATCGTCAATTTATGGCGGCGATGCCATGCTTGGCACAATCAATTTAGTCACCGAAACAGGCGAAGAAATTCACGGCATAAAAGTTAAAGCAACAGGCGGTACACAAGACACTGGCGAAGTTCAAGTTGCTGCTGGTGAAAAAATTAACGACGATATTAACGTAGCTTTGTCAGGTAGTTTTCATCGCAGTGCGTCAGAAGATTTAAAACAAAATTATCCCGAAATTTACGGCAAACTCGATAAAGTCGATTTAACCGAACAAAATCACAACATTCATTTCAAAGGCAATTATAAAGAGTTAACGCTGAATTATTACCGCGTTTATAACAACGCAAATACCAGTCCGTCATTTAATCCTGCACAACCGATAAATTACGATTATTCGGGCAAAGCTTTTTTTGCAACGGTTAATCAAATGGCAAACGCCACTTATAACTTTGAAATCAATCCATTTTGGCAAGCCAAATCCAGTTTGAGTTATGAAAGCACCGAATTAGAATCAGGTTCAAGTTATCGAGCATGGGGCGCAAGTGCGCCAATTTCATGGACGGGCGATGCCATGCGGTTTTCTGAAACCATTGCATATTTAAAAGGCGACATTAATTGGTTAAGCGGGCTTGAATTGAGTTTTATGAATTCAACACCTAAAAATAGCACTGATGCGAGTTCACTGATTAAAAATACCAGTTACGAAAATTATGCCGTTTATAGCCAAGTCAATTACGATTTAACTGAAAAATTAGCGTTAAATGGTTCAGTGCGAATGGACGCGGATTCACGTTACACGCCTAGTTTTAATCCGCGTGTCGGTTTTTCGTGGCAAGCGTTTAAAGCCTTGCGTTTTTTTGGCGCGTGGGGGACATCGTATATTGCGCCCTCCCCTTATTTGATTTATGAATCGTGGAATACGCCAAAAGATCCTATTTATCACCGCGCAAATTTACATTTGCAACCCGAAAAAATGATGACAGCGGAATCGGGTTTCAATGCCGAACCGTTCAAAAACAATGCGTTTAAATTGTCTGGATTTTATACAAAAGGCAAAGATATTGTGCGTGTCGTCAATAATGTTTTCACAGGTAATCCCAATACCAACGATAATTTAGCCTCGTCTGAAACTTACGGGTTGCAAGTAGGCGATTCACAAAAGTTTGATAGTGGTATTAGTGCTGATGTAAATTACGTCTACACATTGGGTCAACAAAATGCCGAAAAATTAACCAAAATGGTTGGCATGACGAATGCGCCTGAAAATATGATTAAAAGTAATGTCGAGTATTCGCTTGATAAATTTACTTTGAGATTTACGGGACGTTGGTTTGATAAAGTCAGAACGCACGAATCAAACACACTTTACAAAGGTGAACGAATGCACGGCGCGACGATTTTTGACTCGAATCTGCATTACGCTTTACCGTTGCAATCGGCTGAATTCAGCATTGATTTGGGCGCAACGAATTTACTGGATACGAAATACTATAACGTGAATATGAATGATAATTTTGCAGTCATACCATTACAAGATGGCAACGCATTGAGTGGTGGTTTACCACGTTTACCACAAGAGACGCGCAGACTTTATTTAACCGTTGGTTTGTCTTATTAAACGCTAATGATTTTGCGCTTACTCATTTTGTTTACGTGTATTTTCCTTATCGGCAAACCTGCGTTTGCCGATGAGGAAACCGAGCGCGAAAATAAAATCAAAATCGCTTATTTATTCCATTTCTCTCAATTCACCGAATGGTCAACAAAGCCGTCGGTGTTCAACTTTTGCATTTATGACGACATATCTTTTGGGTCGCTATTAAAACAGGCGTATGTCGGGAAAAAATTGGGTGAAACTCCTGTCAATGTACAAAATATCACCGAAAAATCGAATGTCGATAATTGCCAACTAATCTATTTTCCAAATTCAGTATCAACCGAATTACTTTCACATCTAAACAAAAAACCAATTCTGTCGATTGGGTCACAAAAAAACATTGTTGAACAAGGTATCATCTATTTATTTGAAGAAGAGCAAAAAGTTCGCTTTTTTATTAACAACTCAGTCGCTATCGCTTCTGGTTTGAAAATTAGCTCTCAGTTGCTAACGCTTTCTAAAGAGCCACAACCATGATATTAAAAAATCATTCAATTAAATTAAAAATTATCTTTATTTCAACATTGAGCAGTAGTGTTGCATTAGTGGCATTTGGTTTCATTTTGTTTTATTACGAAACAGCGTTTGTAAAAAAAGAATTGATTAGTAATCTGCAAACACAGATTGAAATTATTGCCGAAAATAGTTTGGCATCATTAGCGTTTATGGATAATTCGACAGCGCACAAAACACTTGCAGCGTTAAATCATAACCCTGATATTTTATTTGCGGGTTTGTACACCACAAATCAGCAACTTTTAGAGGCTTATCACAAAGAAAATTACCTAGAAACAGTCGCCTTACAAGATGATATATTGGTGAATGGTCAGCGTTTTTATGAAACACCAGAATATATCCAAATTGTTTATCCGATTTATTTAAATAATGATTTACTCGGGCATTTGATTTTGCGCGCAAATTTCGCATCGTTTAATACAAAGCTGAAAGATTACAGTCTCATTATTTTAATTTCATTCGGCATTACGTTTTTCATGGCGTTATTGATGTCGGGATATTTACAACGCATTGTGTCGCGTCCAATTATTAAAATATCCGAAATCATTCATCATATTACGGCTTCCAAAATTTATGATGTGACAATAACTAAAACGTCCAATGATGAACTCGGACAGTTAATCGCGGCGTTTAATGAAATGCTTTACCAATTAAACGTTAGTTTTGAAAAACGTGATGAAGCAGAAAAGGCCTTATCTGATCATTTAAATAATCTACAAACTGTCATCGATGAACAAACGCTAGATTTACAAAATGCTTTAAAAGATGCTGATGCAGCGAATCAGTCTAAATCGAACTTTTTGGCGAATATGAGCCATGAAATTCGTACACCGATGAATGCGATTATGGGAATGGTGCAATTAGTAAAACGTACCGCTGTGACCACTAAACAAAGTGATTATCTTAATAAAATAGATGCTTCAACACACATATTGCTTACGATTATCAACGATATTTTAGATTTTTCTAAAATTGAAGCGGGCAAAATGTCGCTAGAAAAAACAGTGTTTTCAATCGATAGAGTGTTGGCACATTTATTCGATACGCTAAAACTACAAGCTGAAGAAAAAAATATCGACCTTGAAGTTGTGATTTCACCAGAAATACCCAGTTATTTTGAAGGTGATGCGCTACGTTTGGGGCAAATTTTATTGAATTTAACCTGCAATGCCGTGAAATTTACCGAACATGGCAAAGTCACGATTACAGTTGAATCTACAAATACAACTGAAAATGCGGTTGAGCTTCTTTTTTTGGTGCATGACACAGGCATTGGAATGGAAGAAGAACAAATCAACGCCCTATTTCAACCATTTTCACAAGCAGACAATTCGATAACTCGGAAATATGGTGGAACGGGGTTGGGATTGATGATTTCAAAACAATTAGCGGAATTGATGGGTGGGAATATTGATGTTGTCAGTGATTACGGCAAAGGCAGCACATTTTCGTTAAATGTGACGTTAGCACGAGCCTCAGGTAAATTGTATCAAGCTCAAGTCGATGAAATTCCTGTTTGTCAAAATCAAACCTATCAAGAACAACGCATTTTGTTAGTGGAAGACAATGAAATCAATCAGCAAGTCGCGGTGGAATTCTTAACGGCAATGGGGTTATCCGTTAAAGTTGCGAATAATGGTCAAGAAGGCGTGGATATGGCATTAGCTGAAACGTTTGATTTGATTTTGATGGATATTCAAATGCCAGTTATGGACGGTTTGACAGCAGCTAAAACAATTCGTGCTGAGAAATCATTACAAAATATACCGATTGTTGCGATGACCGCCCACGCAATGCAGGGTGACAAAGATAAAAGTTTAGCAGCGGGAATGAATGACCATTTAACAAAGCCAATTGAATTAAGGAAATTGATTGCTATTTTGAATCACTGGTTAAAAGCAGACCTTAATTTTGTTAAATCTACACCTGAAAAAAATTCAGAAATGTTAAATTCATTGCCGAATGAATTGCCATCATTTGATTTGGCGTTAGCGGCACAATTTACGGGCGAAAATCCACGATTGCTGCATCAATTATTATTAAATTTTGCATCGCGTTATGCGGATTCAGCAGATCAATTAGATCAATGGGTTCAAGAAAAAGAATTCACGAAAATTGAGCATTTAGCGCATTCAATTAAAGGCGTGGCTGGGACATTAGCCGCAAAAAAATTACGCCAAGTAGCGAGTGATTTAGAGTTTGCGATACATGATAATCAATTTGATAATCTCAATATGCTAGTGTCTGATTTAAAAAATGCGTTAGCTGAAGCGATTGAAGCGACTACGTTATTGTCGCCCTTACCTGTTGAAATAAAAAATAGCGTTTTATTAGACACAGCTGATTTTTTTGAATTATTAACGAAATTCAACTCAGCACTTCAAAGCAATCATTTCAATGCTGTCGAATTATTTGAGCAACTAAAACCAAATTTAATTCACCACGATTTGGACAGTCAAATTCAAGAATTGAATAAATGCTTAGACACATTAAATTTCAAAGCCGCGTTACTCGTTTTGGAAAAAATAAATTTTAACTTATTGAAAGAGGTGTAACGATGTTGGCAACAAATGCGATTTCTCGCCTATTGATTGTTGATGATGATCCAAACAATATCCGTCTATTAGCAAGTATTTTCGATGATGAGCATCACGAAATTCTGTTCGCAACAAATGGCTCACAAGCAGTGGAAATTGCAGTGAAAGAACAACCCGATTTGATTTTACTTGATGTGATGATGCCAGAAATGGACGGTTACGAAGTGTGCCGTTTTTTAAAAGCGGATTCATTAACGCAAACAATTCCAGTCATTTTTGTAACTTCACATTCTGATGTGAAAGAAGAAATTCTTGGTTTGGAAGTCGGTGCTGCGGATTATATTTCCAAACCATTTTGCCCTGCGATTGTAAAAATTCGGGTTCGCAATCAAATTGAATTAAAACACGCACGCGAACAACTCACTCGTTTAGTGATTACAGATGGCTTAACAAATATTCCGAACCGTCGTTGTTTTGATCAGCAACTCGAACATGAATGGCAACGTGCCAGTCGAATGAATCAATCGTTAGCGGTGGCAATGATTGATGTTGATTGGTTTAAAAAATATAACGACCATTATGGACATCAAGCGGGTGACGATTGTTTGCGTCAAGTAGCAATGGCATTAACGCAAGGAGCAAAGCGTGCAAGTGATTTTGTAGCGCGTTATGGTGGTGAAGAATTCGTTTTGATTTTACCAACAACACAACATGAAACTGCGTTAATGGTGGTGGAAAATATTTGTCGAGCATTGAGTGAATTGGCATTGCCGCACGAACTATCTGAATTTGGTCGTGTAACAATTAGTGCTGGCGTTGCGGTTTATGTGGCAGATGAATATGATTCAGCGGAAAAGTTGATGCAAAACGCAGATAAAGCGTTGTACACCGCAAAAAATCAAGGGCGAAATCAAGCGGTGTTATATCAGCCAAACAAAAATTAAATTTATTTTAATTTTAATGCAGCAAATACCGCTTCATAATCTGGCTCGTGTGCAAGTTCTGGCACGAGTTGAGTGTATAAAATTTTATTATGTTCATCAATAATCACAATGGCGCGGGCGGTTAATCCTGCTAATGCGCTGTCATTGATTTGCACACCGTAATCAGTGGCAAAAGTGCTGCGAAATGTCGATAAAACTTCAATTTCATCTAAGCCTTCGATTTCACAAAAGCGACATTGAGCAAATGGCAAATCTGCTGACACAATTAACACAATAGTATTTTCAAAATTTGCCGCTTTTTGATTGAATTTTCGGGCGGACGCGGCACAAGTCGGCGTATCTAAACTAGGAACGATACTTAAAACTTTTCGTTTCCCTGCATAGTTTTCTAGCGTAACGTTTTCAAGTTCGATATTTGCTAACGAAAAATTGGGCGCATCACTACCAATCGCAGGTAATTCTCCGCACGTTTGAATCGGGTTTGTTTGAAATGTAATAGTTGCCATAAAAACTCCTCTGTAAAAATTAAACCGAGATGAATTTTAACCCAATAATCAACAACAATACCGCTAAAATCGGACGTAAAAAGCGTTCAGGTAATTTTGCGCTCAAATGACTACCGACCCAAATACCAGGCAATGAACCAATTAACAAACTGCCGAGTAATAAAAAATCGACATTTCCCAACATCCAATGCCCAAAACCCGCGACAGCAGTTAATGGAATTGCGTGAGCTAAATCTGTACCGACGATTTTCACCGTCAGCATTTTGGGATACAAAAATAATAATACGACAGTACCTAATGCACCCGCACCAACCGAAGTAAGTGTGACTAAAACTCCTAACATTGCGCCTGTTAAAACAGTGGCTGGAATTTGCCAACGGTCAAAACGTCCACGTTTGATTTCGTCGATAGCTTCGTCTTTTTCCAATTCGTTTTCAGTTTCTTCTTCTACTTCGGCGATTGCGACTAAATTAACAGCGTTTTTTTGATTGCGACGAATCAAAAGACTACGTACTAAAATTGATGCGGCTGTCAGTAATAATGCAACGCCCAAAGTCAGCGTAATCATGCCAGTGGTTTCTTTGCCAATAGTCGCAAAGTGATTCAACACAAATAATGTCGCTACTGCAAATGGCAAACTTCCCAACGATAACCAGCGCACAATGCGCCAATCAACAGAACTATGTTTAGTATGATGTACCCACACACCACCTGTCTTTGTTAGTGCGGCAAAAAGTAAATCTGTCCCGACTGCTGTAGCGGGCTTAAAGCCGAATAGGAAAACAAGTAACGGTGTCATTAGTGAACCACCGCCAACACCCGTTAAACCGACTAAAATGCCAACTAATAAACCCGAAACGATGTAACCGCTCAACAAACTTAAATCCATAACATCCTCTGAAATTTTAAATCTAACTATTCGCAGTATCGTAGAGAAGTAGACTACAAAAAGAAAATGCTATTTTTAGATTCTTATATCTAAAAATAGCATAAGGCTTCAAATTGAAATGTGTTTAATACTTTCTAATTGCGCCACATTCCAATGCTCAATCGCCCATTTCAAAATATCGTCCACATTTTCGTTTTCCAATTCCAGCGGCGGATTTTGTTTTAACCATTGCAATAATTGAAACAACACTCGATTTGGCGTAGTTAAATCAACAGCTGTCGCCAATGTACTTTTACTAAGTTTATGACCATCGGCATCGACCAAAATCGGAACGTGTAGATACTGAGGTGTAGGTAAATTTAAGAGCTGCTGCAAATAAATTTGTTTTGGTGTTGAATCAAGTAAATCAATGCCTCGAACAATATGATTTACCTCTTGCCGAATATCATCAAGCACAACGGCGAATTGATACGCAATGATGTTATCTTTGCGTTTTAAAATGAAATCACCGTGTTGCATCGCCAAATTCTGTGAAATATGACCGTGCAAATCATCGTTAAATGTTATTTCTCGATTATCTGTTTTAAGGCGTAATGAATGCAGAAAATTGTCTGAAATGTTTTGATTTCGACATGTTTGTGCATAAATATCGCCTAAATCTTTGCGTGAACATTGGCAACGATAAATCTGCTCATTTGCCATGAAATCCATTAGCACGGCGTGATACTCATCAAGATGCCAACTTTGATAATCTACCTCGCCATCCCAATGTAGACCAAGTGTTTCCAGTGTTTGTTGAATATGATTTACAGCCCCCAAAACATTGCGAGGCGTGTCTAAATCATCAAAACGCAAACGCCACAAACCTTGATGAGTGCGAGCCTCTAAGAAACTCGCTAATGCTGTGTAAACGGAACCGAAATGAAGATGACCAGTCGGTGAAGGTGCAAACCGACCAGTGTATTGCGAATTGAGCATCAGCTCATTTGTCTTTCACGAATTTCATCAAGTGTTTTGCAATCGATACATAATGTTGCTGTTGGACGCGCTTCTAAACGACGAATTCCAATTTCAATTCCGCAAGTTTCACAATAACCATAATCGCCAGAATCGATTTCTTTGATGGCATCTTCGATTTTTTTAATCAATCTGCGTTCACGGTCACGAGTGCGTAATTCCAAACTGAATTCAGATTCTTGTGTAGCACGATCATTTGGATCAGGAAAGTTGGCGGCATCGTCTTGCATGTGCATAACGGTACGATCAACTTCGTGCATCAATTCTTTTTTCCAATTATTAAGAATGTTCTCAAAATGTTTCAATTGAGGTGCATTCATATATTCTTCGCCATCTTTTTCCTGATATGGCTCGAAACTAAATGGAGATGCGTTAGTTTTGGCTGTGCTGGTCATCAATTAACTCCTAACAAAATTTAAAACCGCGCATTTTTAGCAGAATAGCGTGGGGTAAGCAAGATAAAACCTCGAAATTCGGTTATTACCAATTATTCAATCACCTTCAAACCGCCCATATAAGGCAACAATACTTCGGGAATATGAATACGCCCGTCAGCATCTTGATAATTTTCCATCACTGCAATCAACGTGCGTCCCGCTGCGAGTCCTGAACCATTCAGCGTATGCACCAATTCAGGTTTTCCCGTTTCAGGATTACGCCAACGTGCTTGTAAACGGCGTGCTTGAAAATCTCTAAAATTACTGCACGATGAAATTTCACGATACGCATTTTGACCTGGCAACCAGACTTCTAAATCATACGTTTTACTCGAAGAAAAACCTGTGTCGCCCGCACATAAAAGCATTTTGCGATACGGCAATTTTAATTTTTGCAAAATCATTTCAGCATGATTTGTTAAGTCTTCGTGCGCTTGCGCTGAATCTTCTGGCTTTGTGATTTGAACAATTTCGACTTTTTCAAATTGATGTTGGCGAATCATGCCACGCACGTCACGCCCATACGCGCCTGCTTCACTGCGAAAACATGGACTATGACAAACGAATTTCAACGGTAAATTTTTTGCATCGACAATCACGTCACGCACGATATTTGTGACAGGAACTTCTGCTGTTGGAATTAAATAATAATCTGGGTTTTCACTCGCTTTAAACAAATCAGCGGCGAATTTTGGCAATTGTCCCGTACCGCGCAAACTGTCAGCATTCACCAAATACGGGACGTAGGTTTCTTGATAACCATTTTCGCTGCTGTGTGTATCGAGCATGAATTGAATTAACGCACGTTGTAGTCGTGCTAATTGCCCATTTAAAACCACAAAACGTGAGCCTGTGATTTTTGCACCCAATTCAAAATCCAATAAATTACGCGCTGTACCCAAATCAACATGGTCTTTGACTTCAAAATCAAATTTAGGTTGTTCCCCCCAACGACTAATTTCAATGTTGTCATTTTCGTCTTTGCCTTCTGGAACAGAAATGTCGAGCAAATTCGGAATGCCTGACATTAACGCATCAAGTTCAGTTTGAATTTCATTTAATTCGGTTTCAGCGGCTTTTAATTCATCGCCTAAATTCGCTACTTGGTCGAGCAAAGGTTGTGAATCTTCGCCTTTCGCTTTGGCTTGACCAATGGCTTTTGAACTTGAATTACGCGCATTTTGTAATTCTTGCGTTTTGGTTTGAACCGCTTTGCGACGCGCTTCTAATTCACTGTAATTTTCGGGATTGAACGCAAAATTGCGCTTTTTTAATCCTGCAATAACAAAATCTAAATCTGTTCTAAATAAATGAGGGTCTAGCATTGAAAAGTTACCTTTTTGTTAAGAATTGAAAATTAAAATTTATGTTTGATAGTGGGGATATTTTCACTATTTTTCAAATTTCGATAGTTTTTAATAAAAATTAGGACGACGAAATTGTGTAGTCAATGAAATTGGGATTGTAAGCAATTAAGTCTTTTAAAAATTGTTTAAATGGCAATCGATAAGTTTTTTCGAGTTGAATAGCGCGTTTTTGTAATGCTTTTCGTGAATAAATAGGTGTATTTTCATGAAAAAATAAACCAATAACATTCACCATGCCGTGGACAGGTAAAAATAATAATTTAGCCTCAAATAAACGCCCGAGCCACGAAAATAATTGCGTGAACTGCTCATTCGTATTCCATAAGTTAATCACTAAAATGCCTTCTTTTTTAAGCATTTTTTTACACGCAGCGAAGAATTCTGGATTGCATAATGCTTCCGCTATACCGTTTGAATCAAAAGCATCGAGAATAATTATTCGATATAACTCGTGTTGTAAATTTGCACGTTCTTTTACATATCTTGCACCGTCATCAATGACCATATTCAATCGTTCTTGTTTTGGTAAATCAAAATAATCATGGGCAATTTCAGCAACAGCTGCTCGATATTCAACCGCTTCTACGCGACAATCAGAAAATTTTTGCAATAAATACTTTGCTAATGAACCGCCACCTAAGCCAATCAGTAAAACATCGTCATCTTTTATTTCTTCAAATAACAACCAACTCATCATTGCTTTTGTATAAGCTAAATGTAATTGATCAGGATTTTGAAGTGACATTGCACTTTGTTGTGCAAACGAACCAAAATACAACGAACGCACATTGTCTACGTCTTTGACTTCGATACTACCGTCTTTGTCTTCGGTTTGAAAAATAATTTGTTCAGCCATTTTTATTTATAAATAATGTTTTGAAGTACGCTAGCATTGTGTTTAACCAAATCTTTCAAAAAGCGTGTAAATTCCATTTGATGTAATTGCTCTAAAACAATAGCGCGAGTACGTAAATCCTTTAGTCGATATGTTGGTATTTTTTCGTTAAATGCCAAACCAATGATATTTCCACGCCCCGCAACAGGCACAAATAATAATTTCCAATTGAATAATCTACCAAGCCACAACGCAATTTTTTGAAATTGTGGACGGCGCACTCCGCCCCAACAATTAATAACCAAGATTCCGTCCTTTTTGAGTAAGGTTTGGCAGCGTTCAAAAAATTCAAAATTACAAATCGCTTCAGCCATACCTATAGCATCAAACGCATCAACCATAATCAGGCTGTATAATTCACGTTCACTATCAAGACGTTTACGAACATATTCCGCACCATCGTCCACGATGACTTTTAAACGGGCATCATCAAATGGCAAATCAAAATGACTACGAGCAATTTTGACGACACTTTTACGATATTCAACGACCTTAAGTTGGCAATCAGGAAATTGATGCAATAAATACTTGGCAAGTGAACCACCGCCTAAACCAATTAACAAAGCATCATCGTTTAACGTTTCTTTAAACAACATCCACGTTGACATTGTTTTTGCATATTCCAAATATAATTTATGTGGATCGCTAAGTAACATCGAACTTTGACGCGGCAATGAACCAAAATGCAATGAACGCACGCCATCTGCTTCAACGACTTCTAACGCGCCATCATCGTCGTAATCTTGATGAATCAATAAACCATCATATTTGTACATGGTATTGTTATTAAACAATCGTTTAAATTTACTATCTTGCGTATGTGGCATTTTAACGATTCGCCTTCGATTCAATAATTCCGCCGCCCAAACAAACTTCATCTTGATAAAAAACAACGGATTGCCCTTCCGTGATAGCGCGTTGCTGTTGAGTAAAAGTGACCTCAATTTTTCCATTATCTAGCGGTTTAACCACACAATCCTGATCTTCTTGGCGATAACGCGTTTTAGCTTTGCAATGTAATGTTTCGGTCAGTGGTTTATTGCTACACCAATCAAGTTGGTCAGCAATAAGGGAATTGTGCAGCATCAATGGATGATTATGCCCTTGTCCCACGATTAAAATGTTATTTGGTACATTTTTATCCAAAACGTACCACGGCTCATCAGGCGCATCTTTCACGCCACCAATACCCAATCCTTGTCGTTGACCAAGTGTGTAATACATTAAACCGTGGTGTTGCGCGATAAATTGACCTTCTGGTGTTCGCATTTCACCTGCTTGCGTCGGCAAATAGCGTTTTAAAAAATCACTAAATTTACGTTCGCCAATAAAACAAATTCCCGTACTGTCTTTCTTTTTCGCATTTGCAAATCCTGCGCGTTCTGCCATCGCACGAATTTCGGGTTTGTGTAAATGTCCTATTGGAAAAAGCGTGCGAGAAAGTGGCTTTTGTCCAAGTGTGTAAAGAAAATAACTTTGTTCTTTATTTGGGTCTAAACCTTTGAGTAATTGGAATACCCCGTCTTTTTCTGCAACTCTCGCATAATGTCCTGTCGCAATATAATCAGCACCTAAATCATCAATTGCATAATGCAAAAATGCTTTAAATTTAACGTGCTTATTACATAAAATATCGGGATTAGGTGTGCGTGCTGCTTTGAATTCGGATAAAAAAACCTCAAACACTTCATCCCAGTATTCAGCCGCAAAATTAGCTGTTTTTAATTCAATACCGAGCGTGTCACACACTTGTTGTGCGTCGGCTAAATCTTGCATTGCCGTGCAAAATTCTGTGCCATCGTCTTCTTCCCAATTTTTCATAAACAAGCCAGTAACATTATGACCTTGTTCAAGTAACAGCAATGCAGTAACAGACGAATCAACGCCACCAGACATTCCAACAATGATGTTTTTACGCATAATCAAGAAAGGATTTTAAAAGTGAAAGAGGATAATTTTGACCGCTTAAATAATCATCAATAGAACTTAAAACGAGCGGGCTACGCAAAGATTTGGTTGCAACTTCGTCACGAGTTAGCCAATGTGTAGCAACAATTCCTGTGTCTAAGGCTTGCGTAGACTGATAATCGTAACATTGACCAACAAAGCAAAAACGCACGAATGTTGGATTATTTGGATTACGTCGCCACAAATGCACACCAGAAATATATTCAGGAGTAAAATTCCAAGCGGTTTCTTCTAACACTTCACGTTTTATGGCGGTAATTAAATCTTCGTGTTCTTCCAAATGTCCAGCAGGTTGATTGAATTGCAATCCATAAGGCGTGCTTTCTTCAACCAATAAAAAATGTTGCTCGCGTTCAATAATTGCGGCGACGGTGACGTGGGGTTTCCAAACCATAAAGTAAGTGAATTTCGGTGTTAAAAGTGATGATTTTACGCGAATTAGTAGGTTAGTGCTGTTAAAAGTAGCATTAGACATCTTTCCAGCCCTTTCAAGGTGTTTTTTACGCATTGCCAGAAAGTCGTTTTAGAGTAGAAACGTGAGGTGTACTTTTATCGAGCTTTATGTCAACTTTTGGTTTTTTTTCCCCCTCGTTTGTTTTTCTTGAATTTGGCTAAATTACAAGATTTAGCCAAATCGACCAGTAATACCGCTACCTGAGCAATCGATGCTTCTCTAAAAACGATAGTCTCTGCAAACCAATGCAGGTGATATTTTTCAATGGGTTGGCGGTATCGGAACCACAAATAAAAACCGCCATGCCAAAGTTTGTTTCGTCAAACCAAGAGCCATTCCAGGTGTTCGATGAATCCATTTTCGTTTGAATCGTTTCTTTTCCGTCGCTTCTTCAACAGCAATTCTTAGTCCTTTGTGAACCCTGCGATAATGGATGCTGATTCCATTTAATGTACTGCCGCCCCCTGAAATTGATCAAATTTCTTCCAAAATTGTTCCCAGTAATCCGATTGGATAAGCGAACGTAAAGATAAAACCGTTTGTGCCCCACGAGTTTTCCATCGCATTCCTGAACAACACAGCCGTTGTTTCACAAGCGTTTTGCAAGCCGCTTCGGTTACGCCAGAACCAATAGGAAGCTGTTGCAG
>CAINDC010000009.1 GCA_903847275.1 uncultured Pseudomonadota bacterium | reverse complement strand
CGACTGTAAGACATTATGAATACGAGAAAGTTAATAGGCGTACAAATCCTAGCAAAGAAAAGCCCTGTCAGCTACGAACTGTTACAATGTTGCGAACATTTTTACTTCAATCCAATCAAAAATACTTATGGCAAAAAGAATACGCAGTCGCAAAAAAACCTTTTCAGATATTCCAACGCTCGCCACAATCGAATCGTTAGCGCATGACGGACGCGGTGTGACGCACATTGATGGTAAAGTTGTTTTCATTGACGAAGCCTTGCCGACTGAACAAGTTGAATTTATTTACACCGATAGCCGTAAAGATTACGCAGAAGGTAAGGTTGTAAATTTATTAACTCGTGCTGCTGATATTCGTGTTGATGCGCCTTGTCCACATTATGGTGTGTGCGGCGGTTGCAGTTTTCAACACGTTGAAGTCACCGCGCAAATTAAAATCAAGCAAGAGTTACTATCCGAACAATTCAAACGGATTGGCAAGGTCGAAACGCCTGAATTGTGGTCGCCGATGGTGGGCGAGCATTGGGGTTATCGTCGCAAAGCCAGAATGGGCGTGAAATATGTGGCGAAAAAGAATCGTGTTTTAGTTGGTTTTCGTGAACGCCGTAATCCCTATTTAGCTGAAATAAACAGTTGTGCGGTCATGCACCCAATGGTTGGCACACGACTAATTGAATTGGGCGAAATGATTGAAAGTCTCACAATTCGAGAAAAAATCCCGCAAATCGAAGTGGCGATTGGTGACGAAAAATGCGTGTTAGCGTTCCGTGTACTTGAACCGCCAACGCTCGAAGATAAAGAAAAAATGCGAGCGTTCGCACACAAACATGACCTCAGTATTTGTTTGCAATCGAAAGGTCCAGATACGATTGTGCCACTCAATGGTGAACCCGAAATGATGCTAACTTACGCGCTGCCTGACCACGGTATCGAGTTCAAATTCCGTCCTGCGATGTTCACGCAAGTGAATTACGGTATCAATCGTCAAATGATTAACCGTGTGCTGGAGATTATGGCGTTAACCAAAGACGATAACGTATTGGATTTATTTTGTGGGCTAGGGAATTTCACTTTACCGTTGGCGAAATATGCGGGCAGCGTCGTCGGTGTTGAAGGCGATCAACCGCTCGTCAATCATGCGAAAGAAAATGCCCGTCATAACAATATCGAAAACGTCGAATTTTATGCGGCAGATTTAACAAAAGATATTAGCGAAATGCCGTGGGCGAATCGTCGTTACAACAAAATCATGCTAGATCCGTCGCGGGCAGGCGCATCCGAAATTTTGCATCATTTGAAACGTTGGCAGCCAGACCAAATTGTTTATGTGTCTTGTAATCCCTCAACATTGGCGCGTGATGCAGGAATTTTGGTGAATGAATTGGGTTATAAACTTGTCAAAGCAGGTGTGATGGATATGTTCCCGCACACGGGTCACGTCGAATCGATGGCATTGTTCGTCAAAGGCTAAATCATGCAAAATTCAGACATTACGATTATCGGCGGCGGCGTGATGGGATTGATGACGGCGCGTGAATTTTTAAACGCTGGCGCGTCGGTCACACTTTTAGAAAAAAATGTCTGTGGACAAGAGGCTTCGTGGGCGGGCGGCGGCATTTTGTCGCCGCTTTATCCGTGGCGACAAGCGAAATCGATTACGGATTTAGTGCTGCCGAGTTTGAAACGTTATCCCGAAATCGCAGTTGATTTGCAAGAACAAACGGGCATTGATCCCGAATGGACGCAAAGTGGCTTGTTGATTACGCAAAATCCCGATGACATTTCGGCGCGTAAATGGTGTGTAAATTCACAAATTAAAATCGAAACGCCTGATAGTGATATTTTTGAACAATTAAACGCAGACACGTTAAATCCGATTTTCTTGCCAAAAATTGCTCAAATTCGCAACCCACGTTTTCTGCAAGCCTTGAAACGAGATGTGTTAAATAAAGGCGGGCAACTGATTGAAAATTGTGAAATCACGAGTTTCACACTTGAACACAATCGTCTTCATGACGTACATTCAAATCACGGTAGATTTGCAGTGAATGAAATCGTGCTGACAACAGGCGCGTGGACACGGTCAATTTTTCAGCAACTTTTGATTGGGCTACTCGATGCCCCAGAAATTTATCCCGCGAAAGGACAAATGTTGTTATTCGATGCGCCACCAAACACTTTATCGAATATCGTTTTAGATAATGACCGTTATTTGATTCCGCGACGAGACGGTAAAATTATCGTCGGTAGCACGGTTGAATTTGATGCCTTTGATAAAATTGTGACGGTTGATGCACACAATCAACTTACGAAATTTGCAACGACATTATTACCTTCGTTGAAAAAGGTGCCAATGATTAAACATTGGGCGGGATTACGTCCTGCGACTGAAAACGGTGTACCTTACATCGGGCGACATCCTGAAATTCATAATTTAAGTTTAAATGCAGGACATTTTCGCAATGGGCTGACAATGTCACCTGCTTCGGCGCAATTATTAGTCGATTTAATTTTGAATCGTCCGCCCGTTGTGAATCCAGAACCGTATCAATTTTTCAAACATTTACCCAAAAAACCACTATGAATCCTTATTCGTTATTACGTCCGTTGGTATTTGCAGTAGAGCCAGAAACCGCGCATGAACTGAGTTTGAAAGTTTTAATGGCGACAAAAAATGCCGCTGGTTTGCTTTACCCAAAAGTTCCCGATAAACCCGTTACGGTAATGGGATTGACGTTTAAAAATCCTGTGGGCTTGGCAGCGGGCGCAGATAAAAATGGCGATTGTTTAGAAGGTTTTGCGGCGTTGGGATTTGGTTTTTTAGAAATCGGAACAGTTACACCACGTCCACAAGCGGGAAATCCTAAGCCACGTTTATTTCGTTTACCTGAACATGAAGCGATTATTAACCGTATGGGTTTTAACAACAAAGGCATCAATTATTTGTTGGCACAAGTTGAACGCAGTTCGTATTCGGGCGTTTTGGGTATTAACATCGGTAAAAATGCCGATACGCCAATTGAAAATGCGCTAGACGATTATTTGATTTGTTTTCGTAAAGCGTATTCTGTCGCGAGTTACATCACAATGAACATTTCGTCGCCGAATACAAAAAATTTGCGGCAATTACAACAAGGCGATGAGTTAAAAAAATTGATTTCGACAATGAAAGAAGAACAGTTGAAATTGCAACACGAACACGGGCGTTATGTACCGTTGGTGCTGAAAATTGCCCCCGATTTAACACCCGAAGAAGTGAAAAACATTGCAGATATATTGATGAAGTTTTCTATCGACGGTGTAATTGCCACAAATACAACGATTTCACGCGACAAAATTTTAGGTCATCCATTAGCCAATGAAATGGGTGGTTTGAGCGGTGCGCCCGTAAAAGAAATGGCAACAGAAACGGTGCGTTTATTAGCGACTGAATTGAATGGGAAATTGCCAATTATCGCAGCGGGTGGAATTATGAGCGGAATCGATGCACAAGAAAAATTAGACGCTGGCGCGAGTTTGGTTCAAATTTATACAGGCTTAATTTATCACGGTGCATCGTTGATTAGTGAGTGTGTAAATACGTTGTCATCAGCAAAATAAACCCAATCCAACTAAGAATTTGGGTAGTATTTCAGTTGTATTGATGCCGTGGAAATCGTTTCAATAAAAACAAGATACTACCCATTTTGATGCTCAAACTATAATTTTTAATGTTAAAAACGCACGCTCTTAAATGGTAATTTGAGCAATTGCTGTTTTCGCCAACGGCGATAAACCTTCACCATCGTGACTGTTTAAATGTTCAACAATTGCCTGACGCATTCGCAATTCCCACGAGCGCGAAATGTGATTTTTTACACCATCTGCCGCAATGATTTTATCGGGGTCGGCATCAAAAAAATTGCTGATGTCATTTGCCATTCTGACTAATTTTTCAATTTTCATACTCATTTTTTATTCCATAAATCGTTGTGAATGACTGTAAATCACGCAAGTTTCATCTCGCGCAAAACCTATTAACGTTAAACCTGATTCTTGTGCTAAACGAATCGCAAGTGCTGTAGGAGCTGAAATTGCGACCAAAACTGTCACACCCACAGCCGTCGCTTTTTGCACCATTTCATAACTCGCGCGGCTGGTCGTAATCATAAAACCTGCGCCAAAATCCGTGCCGCGTTTCAACAATACACCAATCAATTTATCTAGCGCATTGTGTCGTCCCACATCTTCGCGTAACTCGACAATACCTTTTTCAGGTTCAACCCACGCTACGGCATGAATTGCGCCCGTCAATTGATTCAGTTTTTGATGCTGCGACAACAATGCAACGCTTTTTAAATGTTCAGGCGAAATCTTCAAATTTCCTGACACAGAACGAGTGGGTTTAATCGCTTGTTTTAACGTCGTCGCGCCACACAAACCACAACCTGTGCGACCTGTTAAATTGCGTCCTTTATCGGCTAAACATTGAAAACGAGCTTCGGGAATTTTTAGCTGAACTTCGATGCCGTTTGAACGTTGATAAACTTTCGCCGATTCCAATTCTGCCGCATTGGCAATAATGCCTTCGGTCAAACTAAAACCGAGTGCAAAATCTTCTAAATTTGTCGGCGTTGCCAGCATAACGACGTGTGACACGCCGTTATACATCAAAACCACAGGCACTTCTTCTGCGACAAAATCATCAACTGTTAAAAGCTCACCATTTTTGAAGCGTTCAACTGAAACGGACTGGTAACTTGACCAGCCCAATTCCAATACCGACGCTAGAAATTCATCGTTAGGCATGAGCCGCTTGCGCTAACAAATCCAGTTGCGTGTCAGTGAATGCACGATAACCTTCTTGCCATTCTGAACTTTTCGTTACTTTCGTGATTTGCACAGCTGTAACTTTATATTCAGGGCAATTTGTCGCCCAATCACTGTTATCCGTTGTAATCACGTTCGCGCCCGATTCAGGGAAATGGAACGTGGTATAAACTACGCCAGGTTGCACGCGGTCAGTCACAATCGCGTTCAGAACGGTTTCACCTACACGACTTTTAATGCTTACCGCATCGCCGTCGTTAATGCCACGGTCTTGCGCGTCATGCGAATGGATTTCCAAAATATCTTCCGAATGCCATGCGGTATTTTCCGTGCGGCGAGTTTGTGCGCCTACGTTGTAATGCGCCAAAATTCGACCTGTCGTCAAAATCAATGGGAACATCGGCGTGACTTTTTCAATCGTTGGTACATATTCCGTCAACATGAATAAGCCTTTGCCGTCATCACGCAAAAATTCTTCTGTGTGCATAACAGGCGTGCCTTCAGGAGATTCATCGTTGCAAGGCCATTGAATACTGCCTAATTCGTCAATTTTCGCATAGCTCACACCTGAAAAACTTGGAATTAAACTCGCAATTTCGTCCATGATTTCAGAAGCATCTGAATAATTCATCGGATAACCGAGCGCGTTTGATAATAATTGTGTGATTTCCCAATCTGCATAACCCGCAAGCGGACGCATGACTTTACGAACTGGCGAAATACGGCGTTCTGCGTTGGTGAACGTACCTGTTTTTTCGAGGAACGACGCACCTGGTAAGAAAACATGCGCGAATTTTGCGGTTTCATTCAAGAAAATATCTTGCACAATGACGCATTCCATTTTCTGCAATGCCGCATGAACGTGCGTAATATCGGGGTCAGATTGCGCGATGTCTTCACCTTCGCAATATAAGCCCATGAAAGTCCCATCTAACGCAGCATCAAACATATTCGGAATTCGCAAACCTGGATTTGTGCTTAATTCTGCTCCCCATGTTTTTTCAAATAAATCATGTGTTGCAGGGTCTGCAACGTGGCGATAACCAGGTAATTCATGCGGGAATGAACCCATATCGCACGAACCTTGTACGTTGTTTTGACCGCGCAACGGATTTACACCCACACCGTCACGTCCAATGTTACCTGTTGCCATCGCTAAATTTGCAATACCAATAACCGTTGTTGAACCTTGTGAATGTTCGGTTACGCCTAAACCATAATGGAACGCTGCATTTCCGCCCGTTGCGTATAAACGCGCCGCCGCTCTCATATCTGCCGCAGGAACGCCTGTAATTGATTCGGTATTTTCAGGTGAGTGACGAACATCAGCAACGAAAGTGCGCCATTTGTTAAATGAAGCCATGTCACAACGCGCATTCACAAATTCTTCATCCACCAAATTTTCAGAAACAATAACGTGCGCCAACGCATTCACGATTGCGACGTTGGTACTTGGGCGAAGTTTTAAATGGTAATCCGCTTGAACGTGTGGCGTTTTCACTAAATCAATTTCGCGTGGGTCGATAACGATAAGTTTCGCACCTTGACGCAAACGTTTTTTCATTTGCGAACCAAAAACAGGATGCCCATCAGTTGGATTTACGCCCATGACAATAATCACATCGGCTTTCATGATGGAATCAAAATTTTGGGTGCCAGACGATTCGCCGAGCGTTTGTTTCAAACCGTAGCCCGTTGGTGAATGGCAAACTCGCGCACAAGTATCGACGTTGTTGTTACCAAAACCTGCACGAATCAATTTTTGTACTAAATACGCTTCTTCGTTGGTGCAACGTGATGACGTTAAGCCGCCGACTGAATCTTTGCCGTATTTTGCTTGGATACGTTTCATTTCTGATGCCGCGTAAGCAATCGCTTCTTCCCAAGAAACTTCTTTCCAAGCATCTTGAATACTCGCGCGAATCATGGGTTTTGTGATGCGGTCTTTGTGCGTCGCGTAACCAAACGCAAAACGTCCTTTTACGCATGAATGACCGTGATTGGCTTGACCATTTTTGTCAGGCACCATGCGAATAACTTGTTCGCCTTTCATTTCGGCACGGAATGAACAGCCCACGCCGCAATACGCGCAAGTGGTGATAATCGCGTGTTCAGGTTGACCGTTTTCGATAACGTTGTTTTCCATCAACGTTGCGGTTGGACAGGCTTGAACGCACGCGCCACATGAAACGCATTCAGAACTTAAAAAATCTTCGTTTTGACCTGGTGAAACTTTGGAATCAAAGCCACGACCGTCAATGGTTAAAGCGAATGTACCTTGCGTTTCTTCGCACGCGCGAACGCAACGTGAACACACGATACATTTACTGGGGTCAAAGGTGAAATACGGATTTGACGTGTCTTTTTCTGCATTCAAATGGGTTTCGACAGGGTTATAACGCACTTCGCGCAAACCGACTGCACCCGCCATATCTTGCAATTCACAATCGCCATTCGCCGCGCAAGTTAAGCAATCAAGCGGATGGTCAGAAATATAAAGCTCCATCACGCCACGACGCACGTCCGCTAATTTTTGGTTTTGCGTAACCGCTTTCATGCCTTCAAAAACAGGCGTTGTGCAAGATGCTGGTAAACCGCGTCCACCTTCGATTTGCACCACACACAAACGACATGAACCAAATGGCTCGATGCTATCGGTCGCGCAAAGTTTTGGAATATCAATCCCAATGCTTGCCGCTGCTCGCATTACCGACGTTCCCGCAGGAATGGTTACTTTAAAACCGTCAATTTCTAAGTTGACCATTTCAGTCGCCGCACTCGCTGGCGTACCGAAATCTTTTTCTTTATCAATGCTCATTTTTTAGTGTCCTTTTTTAAGCGGCTTCGATACCAAAATCTTCAGGGAAATGATTGAGCGCACTCAACACAGGATACGGAGTCATACCACCCATCGCACAAAGCGAACCGTTCAACATCGTGTCGCAAAGTGAACGTAGTAGCGGAATGTTTTTATCTAAATCGCGTTTTGCAACAATTTCATCCATCACTTCATAACCGCGTGTTGAACCGATTCGACAAGGCGTACATTTGCCGCACGATTCCTCAACGCAGAATTCCATGCTGTATTTTGCCATTTGCGCTAAATCAACGGTTTCATCAAATGCAACGATGCCGCCATGACCTAAAACCGCCCAAATCTCAGCAAAGGCTTCGTAATCAAGTGGCGTATCAAATTGGGATTCAGGCAAATATGAACCTAAAGGGCCGCCAACTTGAACCGCACGAATAGGTTTGCCCGTTGCAGAACCGCCGCCAAAATCGTAAAGCACTTCGCGCAATGTCGCGCCAAAGGCTAATTCGACCAAACCTGTGTGTTTCAAATTTCCAGCAAGTTGCAAAGGCAATGTGCCGCGCGAGCGTCCCATGCCGAAATCACGATAGAATTCGCCGCCTTTATCTAAAATTATTGGCACAGAAGCCAATGAAATTACGTTGTTCACAACGGTAGGTTTGCCAAATAATCCGCTGATGGCTGGCAATGGTGGTTTGAAACGCACTAAACCGCGTTTGCCTTCTAAACTTTCCATTAACGCGGTTTCTTCGCCACAAACATAAGCCCCAGCACCTTGACGAACTTCTAAATGGAACGTTTTGCCAGAGCCTTGAATGTTTTCACCCAAATAACCTGCTGCGGTCGCATTTTCAATCGCTTTGTTTAAAATTTCGTAAGCGTGTGGATATTCGATACGCAAATAAATATAACCTTGCGTTGCACCAACTGCGATACCTGCAATCGTCATGCCTTCGATTAAAACGAGCGGGTCGCCTTCCATAATCATACGGTCGGAGAATGTCCCCGAATCGCCTTCGTCAGCGTTGCAAATAATGTATTTTTGGTCAGCTTGCGTATTTAAAACAGTGTTCCATTTGATACCCGTTGGAAATGCCGCGCCACCGCGTCCACGCAAACCTGAATCCGAAACGTGTTTTACAACGTCCGCTTGCGAATAGCTCAACGCATTTTTCAAACCGCTATAACCATCGTGAGCCACATAATCTTCAACGCTCACAGGGTCGGTAATCCCAACTCGCGCAAACGTTAAACGTTGTTGTTTTTTCAAATACGGAATTTCTTCGGTTAAACCTAAATTCAACGTATGTGCGCCGCCGTTTAAAAAATCGGCATCGAACAAACTTGCAACATCGCCTGTTTTCACCGCGCCATAAGCGATACGACCTTTATCGGTTGCAACTTCAACCATCGGTTCAAGCCAATACAAACCGCGTGAACCATTGCGAACAACGTTGATTTCAATGCCACGATTTTTCGCTTCTTGTGCAACGGCATTTGCCACGCGGTCTGCACCAATTGAAACTGCGCTTGAATCGCAAGGAATATAAACTGTTACGCTCATGCTGAATGCTCCTTCAAAATTTCGTCAAAATCCGTGTTGGAAACTCTGCCATAAACGTCATTATCAATTTGAATCGCAGGCGAACACGCGCAATTTCCTAAACAATAAACAGGTTCAAGCGAGAATTTTCCATCGGCTGTCGTTTCGTGATAATCAATGCCAAGTTTAGCTTTCGCATGGTTTTCTAAGTCTTTGCCACTCATCGCTAAACACGATTCGGCGCGACAAATACGCACCGTTTTTTTGCCTGGTGCGTGATCACGAAAATAATGATAAAAACTGATTACGCCGTGAATTTCAGCGCGTGAAAGATTCAATGCTTTTGCAATAGTTGGAACGATTTCAGGCGGTACATAACCTAGCGTGTTCTGTATGGCGTGCAAAATCGGAAGTAATGCACCTGGTTTATCTTTGAGATCCGCGACGATTGTCTGCACGGTCTGCATCATATTTATTTGAGTCATATTTTTATCGTCATCAGGCTTTGTTATAAGGGCTTTTATAAAAAATCGGCGATAGAATAGCACAGTTGTCATACTATAAAAATACTACCAATAGCGTGGAATTTGGTGTTGAAATGCCTTTGCAATCGTTATTATTTTCACCTTTTAATTTTTGGAGCTTCAAACATGAATAAACCTAAAGTTTTCATCACTCGCCGTTGGACAGAATCTGTTGAAATGAAATTGCGTGATTTATATGACGTGACACTAAACGAAACTGACCGCCCATTAACCGCCAATGAATTCAAGGCGGCATTGCAGAATTACGATGCTGTTTGTCCGACGGTTTGCGATTCCTTTCCCGCAGAGGTTTTGAATGTTGAAAATAAACGCTGCAAAATTTTGGCAAATTTTGGTGTCGGTTATAACCATATCGATATTGAAGCCGCAAAAACCAATGATTTAATCGTTACCAATACGCCGAATGTTTTGACGCAAAGCACCGCCGATATTGCCATGACATTATTATTGATGACAGCACGACGGGGCGCGGAAGGTGATCGTTTGGTACGGGCAAAAAAATGGACGGGGTGGTGTCCAACCAGTATGTTAAGTTCAAATGTCACGGGTGCAACGCTTGGTTTAATTGGATTCGGACGCATTGGACAAGCGATGGCACGAAAAGCACATCACGGTTTTGACATGAACATTATTTATTTCAATCCGAGTGCGGTGGATGAATATGTAATTCAGGATTTGAACGCCAAACGCTGTGGAACGCTAGAAGAATTATTGCGACAAGCCGATTTTGTGTCGTTGCATTGTCCCGCTGGCGCAAACACAAAACATTTAATCAATGCTGAAACGTTGAAATTCATGAAGCCAACCGCGCATTTAATCAATACCGCTCGCGGCGATGTGGTCGATAGTCAGGCGTTAATCGATGCGCTGAAAACGAAACAAATCGCTGGTGCAGGTTTAGATGTTTATGAAAATGAACCAAACCTTCACGAAGGCTTTTTGGAATTAGAAAACGTCGCATTATTGCCGCATTTAGGTAGCGCAACCCTTGAAACCCGAACCGCTATGGGCGAAAAAGTGTTGGCGAATTTAGCGGCTTATTTTGCGGGTGAAACGT
This sequence comes from uncultured Pseudomonadota bacterium, assembly GCA_903847275.1. GTDB lineage: Bacteria > Pseudomonadota > Gammaproteobacteria > Methylococcales > Methylomonadaceae > UBA10906. The sequence goes on along the minus strand of CAINDC010000009.1, from coordinate 9,673 downwards.
TGCCCGACAAAGTCGTTTAATAACTCACTCGAATCCCAACTTCTGCGCTACGTCCCGCTTCGGGCGCAAAATTCCGCAAATACGACACTGAACTTCGGATATTTTCATCGAGTAAATTTTTACCTTTGGCAAATAACAACACTTCCGAATTCGCAAAACTCGCTAGTTTGTATTGCGTGCCGACGTTCAGCAATAAATACGCGGGCGTGGTGGTTTCATTTTCACCCGAATTCGTTTGCGCTTCGCCGCGTGTGAAACGCACATTTCCCGAAAAATCATTTTTTTCGTAACTCAACTGCGTGCCATAACGTAACGGCGGCATTCTTGGAACATCGCCGCCTTTATCAAACGTACCGCGCGTGTAATCGCCAAATAAGGTTAAATCCACCGCGCCAAATTTATTATCCAAAAGTGGAAAAACGGTTTTTGCTTCAAACCCTTTGAAAATCGCGGCTTGTTGCTCACTGTGTAAAAGCGGGAAACATTCCGCACAATCGCTGTCGTTTGCAACAAATTCGCCGTCTTCAGCATTAAATAATTGTGCTGAATCACGTTGTTGGTAAATGTAATCGCTCACCCAATTGTGAAAAAAATTGAAATCCGCTTGCATCCAAGACGCATTAAATTGATAACCCAAATCTAAGTTATTCGACAATTCTTTTTGCAAATTTTCGTTGCCGAGTTCATAACTGCGCGTTGCATGATGAAAACCATTTGAAAACAATTCTTGAATTTGTGGCGCACGTTGCGAATGGGTGAACGCTAAACTGAGTTTATTTTGCGAATTCATTTGCCACATCGCCGACATCGAACCGCTTAACGGAATGTAAGAAACATCGTTGCGACCTTCGGGCGTGATTTGCGTTGATTCAACGCGCCCGCCTAATTCGTAAGTCACCGCGCCGACTTTGAGCGATTCGACGTTAAAAATGCCGTAAGTCGCAATGTCTGATTTCGGCACAATTTGCCCTTCTTCGCCGATTGCTTCAAACGTGCTGTTTGTCGATTGAAAGCCCAAAACACCTTTGTTATTTTTCAAAATCGGCGCGTGTTCTAATTCAAAACGGCTTTCGTAGGCTTGATTTAAAAACGTTGTTCCCGCGACGTTTCCATCAAATTCTGTGTGTGCGTAATCGGTGTAACCAAATTTGAGTTTGGCTTTTTCGATAAATGCTAATGGATTATTGAGCTGACTTTTAAAATCGTATTTGGTTTGTTTCATTTCAACGTGAACAGGGTCTTCGCCGTGTCCATCGGGTGGAATACCGTAATTTCGCTCGGTTTGATTGATTGCCGCCCCGATTAAACCCACATCGCCAATCATTGAAAAACCTGCGCTGCCGCCTCGCGCTCGACTTTGCGTGTTATCTGTGAAGCCATAAGAATTTTGTAATTCACCTGCTGGAACGGCATTAAAACTGGGATCATGTTGACGCGCTCGTGCTTCATCAATTGCTACGCCGCCAATGCTGGTATTTCCCGCATCACGATAAAAACCGTCAACGTGATACGCAAAATTTCCTTTTCCGCCTTCGAGTTTCAACGCGCTTGACGATTCGTCGGTGGCGGAATCGTAACGTTGTTCACCCGCGCCACCGATGACTTTGTCGAACATCTTTTCAGGAATGCGATTGTCAATCACGTTCACAATGCCGCCCATCGCGCCACTTCCATAAAGCAACGTTGAAGGCCCTCGTAAAATTTCAACTCGTTCGGCAATAATCGGATCAACGCCTGTAGCGTGGTCTGCGCTTAATGATGACGCATCGTTGTTGCCTAAACTGTTTTGCATCACTTTTACACGCGAACCCGATTGCCCACGAATGACGGGAATTCCCACGCCTGAACCAAATGATTGATTGGTTACGCCGAGTTCATTTTGCAAGGTTTCACCCAATGTTGAACCGACTTTTGAACGCAATTCTGCGCCGTCTAAAATCGTAATCGGGTGCGCGGAATCATCAACCGATTCCACAAACGGTGCGCTGACAATCATGTCATCGAGTTTTTGTATGGGGAATTCGTCGGCAGCGTAAATCGGCGCAACGAAAACTAAAAAATACGCGGGTAAAAAATGAATTTTTTTAAGCATAAATAATCTCTGTAATGTTGAATTAAGAAGTAATGTTGATATTGTCATCGACAAACCAAACAGGAAATTCATCTTTATAATCGCGCCACACGTTTTCGCCTGCGGCTAATTCGTCGTCAGTTAATAAACACGCATTTAATTCGGCAATTGCTTTCTGTTCATCCATATTTTGCCCGATGAAAACCAGTTCTTGCTTGCATTCGTCAAACGATTTTTGCCACCGTCCCGCGCAACCGTGCTGCATTGTTCCGCCTGCTTGTGACCACGAACCCGCCCATTCTGGACGCGACGCTAACCAAAAAAAGCCTTTTGAACGTAATAATGTGCCGTTATTCCATTCGTCACGATGCAAATAATCATAAAAACGTTCGGTGTGAAAAGGACGTTTTGCCTGAAATACGAAACTGGTAATGCCATATTCTTCGGTTTCAGGTTTGTGCGTGCCGCGTAATTCTTGCAACCAGCCTGCGGCTTGTTCGGCTTTTTCAAAATCAAATTTTTGCGTATTTAAGATTTTTTCTAATGGCACAACGCCCATAATCATGGGGATAATTTCTGCATCACGATTTAAATTTTGCAAAATCGCGGTGAGATTTTCCAATTCGTCGCTACTGATTAAATCGACTTTTGAAATCAAAATGACGTTGCTGAATTCAATTTGTTCGACCAATAAATCTGAAATGTTGCGTTCATCTTCATCGCTAATTTCGGCATGAATGTCTTTCAGTGATTGCGATTCTAAATAATCACGCATGAAATTCACCGCATCAACGACTGTTACCAACGTATCTAAACGCGCTAAATCCGACAAACTCACGCCATTTTCATCTCGAAATGTGAACGTTTCCGCAACAGGTAACGGCTCGGCAATGCCCGTCGATTCGATTAACAAATAATCAAAACGTTGCTCTTCGGCGAGTTGGGTAATTTCAATCAACAAATCTTCGCGCAACGTGCAGCAAATACAGCCGTTGCTCATTTCGACTAATTTTTCTTCGGCGTAATTTAATGACATTTCGTTTTTAACGAGCGCGGCATCGATGTTAATTTCGCTCATGTCATTGACGATAACCGCGATTTTTAAACCGTCACGATTGGCTAAAATTGAATTTAATAAAGTCGTTTTTCCCGCGCCTAAAAAGCCAGAAAGAACGGTGACGGGAAGAAGTTGTTTTGTGGTCATGGTTTTGATGGAAAGTGAATTTTATTGATATGTTATATTATAACGTTTGTAGCGTATGAGCAATTTACGCCGTGCATTTTTACAATTTAATTAAGTGAAGGCGTGTTATTGGATTGCGTGCAAGTTGCACAAATGCCGTGAATTTCAATTGCTTGATGATGTGCGGTAAATCCTGCTAGTGCTAATTCTTGCGCGAGAGCTTGCATGACGGAATCTGCATGACGCTCTTCGACGTTTTCGCATCGTTTGCAAATCAACAATAATTGTTCGTGCGCGGATTTCAAATCGTTACATCCGACAAACGCATTCAAACTTTCGACGCGATGAATAAAGCCTTGTTCACGCAAAAAATCTAATGCGCGGTAAATCGTGGCGGGTTTGGCGGCACTTTGTAACGGTTTGATGCGTTCGAGTAAATCGTAGGCTTTGACGGCATGATGGTCTGCCCAAATGAGTTCTAACACTTGTTGGCGAATCGCGGTGAGTTGCACACCGCGTTCGGCGCATAATTGTGAAGCTGTCGTTAACGCGGTATTGATGCAAAGGGAATGATTGTGTGGCGCGAAGAGTTCAGTGGAATCGGACATAAGGACATAATAAATAATGAGAAGTTAATTTGTTACAATATAACATCTCAATTCAATAAAGCACGATTAAAATTTAGCTTTTCTCGTCAGTTGTCGCCAATTCACGGTAGCCAGCACGATAATATAATAACGGTTCGCCATTGCGTAATTCGCACGCTTGTACTTCACCAATCAAAATCCAATGTGAACCTGCTTGAACCTTTTCAACTAATTTACAATCTAACGACATTAAACTTTCGCTTAATAATGGCGCACCTGTTATTGCGGTATGCCACGGATTGCTTGCAAAACGTTCTTCGTGACTACAGCCACCCGCAAATTGATTTGACGTATTTTGTTGAGCGGTTGTTAAGATATTCACAGCAAAACATTGACTGTCATCAATACCTTCAACCGTATCTGCTGCGCCATTCACACAACAAAGAATCAATGCGGGTTCAGCCGAAACGCTTGAAAATGCAGACACCGTCATGCCTTGCAAACCGTGTTGTTCTGATTGTGTTGTCATCACTGTGACACCGCTTGCCCAAAGTTGTAGGGCTTGTTTAAATTCCGCTGCACTAATTGTCATTTCTAATTCTCCGTTGATAAATTTCAATAATCAGCGGGCATTATAGCACTGTACTTTTTTGCATATCGGTTCAGAATCTTGAACTGGTAAAGGTTGAATGCGAAAATCATGCGGTATTTTGACATTAGCCGATATTTATATAAAAAACCTAGAATGAGAAAATTATGACCACAGAAAATACACCTTGGACACGCGAAGAATTTGAAGCGCAGTTGCGCGGCATGGAAAATTTGTATCACATTCATCATCCATATCATTTATTAATGAATGAAGGAAAACTTACCAAGGCACAATTACAAGGTTGGGTAGCAAATCGGTTTTATTATCAAGTGTGCATCCCCATTAAGGACGCGAACATTTTGGCGAATTGTCCCGATCGTGAAACTCGTGCTAAATGGACGCAACGTATTTTAGATCACGACGGTAGTCCAAATGATGTTGGCGGGATTGAAGCGTGGATTCAATTAGGTCTCGCCGTTGGTTTAACGCGTGAAGAAATTACTTCGTTAAAACACGTTTTACCAGCCGTGCGTTTTGCGGTTGATGCGTATGTGAATTTTGCGCGTCGTGCCGAATGGCATGAAGCAGCGAGTTCGTCTTTAACCGAATTATTCGCACCGAAAATTCATCAACAACGTTTGGATAATTGGCCCGCACATTATCCGTGGGTTGAACCAGAAGGTTATGCGTATTTCCGTAAACGTTTAACCGAAGCTCGTCGAGATGTTGAACATGGTTTAGAAATTACGCTTGATTGGTACAAAACCCGTGAGCAACAAAATCGCATGGTTGATATTTTGAAATTTAAACTCGATGTTTTATGGTCAATGGCAGATGCAATGTATCTTGCGTATATTCACGAAATGCCACCCTATTTTAATGTTGAAAAATAACCTTCAAATCATCGACAAGCCACGAATTACATGACAATGACAGCCCCCCCCCCCCCCATCGACTAAACATTCATCAAGGAACGAAGCTACACGAGCGAATTATTGTTGATTCGCCATTTCGGAATTACGGCGGAACGTATTTAAATTTAACCGCAGGTGCATTTAGTTATATCGCCAACGATTGTTTTTTGTATCACGTTGATATTGGACGTTATAGTTCGATTGGCGACAATGTACATATTTTGTCACAGCATCCAACTGAATCGCTTTCGACCAGCCCTGCGTTTTATCAGGCTTTATTTGACGAGCCATATATTGCCAAACAAACGATTGCTTATGACCGTTTGATTCAAACGACGATTGGTAATGACGTATGGATTGGTTCGGGAGTGAAAATAAAAACGGGTGTAACCATTGGTGACGGTGCGGTGATTGGCGCGGGAAGCGTGGTTACAAAAGATGTTTTGCCATTTAGCATTGTGGGTGGCACGCCTGCAAAATTAATCAAAATGCGTTTCGTGCCAGAAATTATCAAACGCATTCAATCGTTAGAATGGTGGCAATACAATTTGCTCGACTATGAATTAGATTGGAGTGATTTAGAAAAAACATTAACAACACTCGAAACATTGAAAAATAGTGGCGAACTTGTGCCATATATTGCACCGCGTTATCAGCTTTGGAATGAAAACGAAAAAATTGTTGGGAAGCCAATTTAAAAAAGTGACTTTTATGCAAAAACTGATAGATTCACGTCACTTTCAACCCTTAGAGATTTCATAATGAATCAAGACCAAATCAATCAAGTTAAAAATTATCTACTCAATTTACAAAATAACATTTGTACCGCATTGGAAGGCGAAGAACCGAGCGCACGGTTTATTGAAGAAAAATGGGAACGCCCCGAAGGCGGTGGCGGACAAACTCGCGTTTTAGCAAACGGAGAAGTTTTTGAACAAGGTGGTGTGAATTTTTCGCACGTTTCGGGATTTAATTTGCCTGCATCGGCGACGGCAAGTCGTCCTGAATTAGCGAATCGTCAATTTGAAGCAATGGGCGTTTCGTTAGTGATTCATCCACGAAATCCTTACGTTCCAACCTCTCACGCTAATGTGCGTTTATTTATCGCAAAAAAAGAAGGTGAACCAACCATTTGGTGGTTTGGGGGTGGATTTGATTTAACACCTTTTTATCCGTTCAAAGAAGACGTTTTATTCTGGCACGAAACAGCGCGAGCTGCCTGCGAACCCTTTGGTGCAGATGTTTATCCGAAATACAAAAAATGGTGCGATGAGTATTTCTTTTTAACGCATCGAAATGAAACACGCGGCGTGGGTGGATTATTTTTTGATGATTTAAACGAAGGCGGTTTTGAAGAATGTTTTTCATTTATGCAAAGCGTCGGAAATGCTTACATTCAAGCCTATTTGCCGATTGTTCAAAAACGCAAAAATACGCCTTACGGTGAACGCGAACGTGAATTTCAATTGTATCGTCGAGGACGATATGTGGAATTTAATTTAGTTTATGATCGTGGTACGTTGTTTGGGTTGCAATCGGGCGGACGCACGGAATCTATTTTGATGTCATTGCCGCCCGTGGTGAATTGGAAATATAACTGGCAACCCGAAGCGGGAACACCTGAAGCGGAATTGTACGAAACCTATTTGAAACCACAGGATTGGTTACTTTAACCACACCCGATATTTTTTTTCACCAAGCTCGCAAGTGAACAAATCTTGCGGGCTTAAACCATCGGATTTTAATCGTTGCAAAATGGCAGTTAAATCAATCATTCCCGATTGCACTAATTCCAAACGCACGTCTTCTGGAATTAAGTTTTCCAAATCCAAAGCGGTTTCAGCGGGCAATTCAACCGACACTAACGGCTGATTATTTTGGGTGATTTTGACGTGCAATTTTTTCGCTTGCGATGCGAAATCTAACGTTTTAAATTCTGTCGTCGTCACTTTTATCACTGGTAAATTCAAATCTCGCGCTTGCTGTAGCAACGTTTTACCAACGCTTTTTTCTAGCAAATTCCACCAATTCAAATTGATGCGTAATTGTTGTAATTGCTGCGTCAAACCTTGAAACGCTCGCATTAACAACAATACATCGGACGCACCTGCCGAACGAAACCACCAACGTTTCTCATCTAATAAATTCGTGATATTTTTTTCTAACTGCCACTCCGCAAGATTAAAAACTTGATTACTCAAAAATGGCTGGAACAACATTTGACTTAATAATGGCAACGCGCCTTGAATGTGCGCGAGTTTTTGGGCATCAAAACCCAATGCCACAAAACAATCTAATGGATTCACCGCGCTTTTTTCACGACAGCCTAAAATCAATTTTAACAACGCCAATCGACGTGTTTCATTCAACGAAACCGTGCAACCAAAATCCAATAACGTCACCATCGAATCGTTATCTGCGTGATTGTAAAACGTGTTGCCGTTATGCGGGTCTGCATGAATTTCGCCAGCAACAAATAAACTGGTAAATAACGTTTGTAATAACGTTTCTGCAATCAAACGGCGTTCAGATTCTGACCAATTCACGATATTTGGAAAAGTAACACCTGTCGCACGACTTTGAACCAACACACAATCACTGCTAAATTCATCATAAACACGCGGAATTTCTAAACGCGATACACGCACATTTTCACGGAAATAGGTTTGTGTTTTAGCTTCAATTCGATAGTCCAATTCACGTTGTAAAGTATCGAAAAGCGTTTGTTTATAAGCGTTTAAATCAAATCCCCATTCTTGAATTTTGCCCACGCTCGGCATTAAATCTGCCAGTTTTAATTCAGCAGAAACCGCGTCGGCAATATCAGGGTAACGAATTTTTATCGCAACAGGCGTGCCGTCGTGGAATTCAGCTAAATGGACTTGCCCTAATGAAGCAGCAGCTGTTGCAGGTTGAATGTTTTTGAAAATGAGTTTTGGCGCACAACCTAAACTTTTTTCTAAAACAGGTAACATAATTTTTAAGGATAGGGCAGGGACGCTATCAGTGAGCGATTGAAATTCGCTACCACCTTCGATGGCTGCAAAAAGTTGCCCGACTTTTAAACTGATGCCGCGTGCATCGGCTAATAAAGCCACCAATGCACGTTGAGCGAGTAATTTTTCGGTTTCATTTTGGCTGATACGAACTTTTTTTGCCGCCCAGCCAATCCGAAATAATTTTGTAAATCGTTTTAAAAACGTCATCTTTTAATCGTCGTGTTCATTGCCGTGATGTTCATTTTCATTTTCGCTTTCATTATCATCATTTTCACCACCGAAAGGTGACATCGAATTATTTGCGATAATTGCTGGCGTTGTGGCAGCAACCGTTTTTATGCAACCTGTCACGGTTCGTGCCGCTTTTTGACCATCGAATTGTAAAACAATATCACAAGGCACTTGCGTTGCAGGAATGACAGTTGTCCAATTTCCCTTTGCGTCGAGTGTTAATGTGTTTGAACCGACTAATACGCCAGTGCTGCTAGAAACGGTTAAATCTAATTTTTGAGCAATAAATGCCTGTTTTTCCGCAGGTGTTAACAAACTATTAAGCACCACATTTCCTGCTAAATTTAATTTGCCTGCTGCCCATTTACTGGTAATCACATTTAACTTTGTAATTGATGCCGCAGTTTTATCACCAGCTGCCCAAACGCGAATTTTTACAGGTACTTTGTTTGATGCCAAACGTTTCGCCGTTTTAGTTTCTTTCGCTTGGAAAGTGATAGTGAAAATTTTATTCACTTGTGTTGCAGTGGGTATCCAAGTGAAATCAATTGATGGCAAATTCGCTGAATCTGGATGTACGGCACTAAATTTAGAACCTACAACACTACCTGTCATCATAAACGCATCTTGTTCAGCATCTTTTACGGATAAAGGAATCGAAATTAACTCACCTACTTTTACATCCCATTGTGGTGCAACAGCGTTTAATACGGGATTTGTGTTGATTGCTGCTGGAGTAATTGGGGTTAATGTTATGCACGCTGTTTTTGCAGGATTTAAAACTTGTCCTACAGGACATTTCGGCGAAACGACGGGCGGTAACGGTATTATGACGCAAACATTGTTTGTTAAAACTTCTGTGCTTTTACAAACGGGAACGACTGGTGCTGGCGTAATGCAAGCGGTTTTGGCTGGATTTAAAACTTGTGGCGAAACACACGTTATTTGTGGCGCGATACAAGCATCTTTTGCAGCGTTCAAAACAGCTCCATTGGTGCAAATTGGAACGGGTGTCACACATGAATTTGTTGCTGTATCTAAAATTTGACCGTTTGAACACGTTGGTACAGCAGGTGGAATTTCACATAAATGTTTT
>CAINDC010000008.1 GCA_903847275.1 uncultured Pseudomonadota bacterium | reverse complement strand
ACATAAGATGCCTGTCATCTGCTGTTTGTCTGCTGGAAATATGCAAAATGTCACACGCACTTTTACTCAATTAGGAAATGCGGACTTACGAATTTGTGCAGATAATGACAATACGGGAATTTATACCGCTATTCAATGTGCGGCAATTGCAGGTGCTAAAGGGTATTACTGTCCTGAACAGCTCGGACAAAAGTGCGATTTCAACGATACGTTAAACTTCAAGTTGATTGACATTGGTCATACAAAATCTGAACAAATTCAACAATTAATGCAAGTAGCACCTGTTTCTAACTTAAAAAAGTTAGGCGATAGATTAGCGTTTGCCGTTGCACGACAAGTGCCTTACCTCTTCAGCGAAAAAGAAGCAGCTCAGATAGTGCTTGATGCCTTAAAAGCGCGTCAATTCGATGGAAAATGCAATCCCGCACAAATTATTAAACATTCCGTTTCAGAGCGTCGTGAAATTATTCGCAAACGTAATAACATCACTGATTTCACTGCGCTTAATCGCATTAAAATCGATGTGTTACCTGATAGCATCAGTCGTGAAATCAATGAAGCCATTCGCCGTAAATTAATTAACATAGATGATCCAGCCATTATCTTTGACCCACGCGGCTTAGGCGCGGGTAAAACTGAATTGTTGGAGCTGATGCGTGAATTCTTGAGTAATGAAAAAATTGCCGTGATTATTCATCGCGTTGCCTTGTCTTATGACCTTTCTACGCGCCTCGACACAGACCATTACAAAGAAGAAGAACCGAGTGGCTACATTCGCCATTTAACGATTACTGCAAATTCTTTACCTAAATTTTCGATTGCCGAAAACGGGTTTAAAATTTTATTTATTGATGAAGCACGTCAGGTGGTAGACCATTTGATTCGAGGTACTGTGACTAATCGGCAAGCGGCATTCGATGAATTTGTAGCCGCCATTGAAGCAGCTGACTTTATTATTTGTTCTGATGCTGATATGAATGATGCTACCGTGGCTTTCTTCAAAAAACACGCAAATGGTAAGAAATTACACGTTATTGATGCACCTTCAGGCAACAACAATAAAACGTTGCACATGGTCGATAACCACGCCACCAACTTTGTAAATATCAGCGAAGCACTGAATGATAATCAAAATATATTTACGGGTTGCACCTCTAAAGATAAAGCGATTGAAGCACACGCTTTTGCATTACAAAACGCGGTTGGCTTCACTGAAGATGACTTGTTGTTGATTCATTCTGAAAACAAAGAAGACCTAAAACAAGCGGCATTCCTCAAAAATCCGAATGCAGAAGTCACAAAATATCGGGGTGTATTTCACAGTCCCACTATCGGCTCTGGCGTGTCGATTACTACGCCGCATTTTATCAGCAATTATTTCTTGAATAGTGGCAACTTGCCTGAAAATGAATGCTTGCAAATGACCGCACGAAATCGATGTGCAACCAATATCTTCGTGAGTTGTGGTGATCAAAAGAACGTGATGTTAATGACCGATATTGCCTTGATGACCGAAGGTGAAGGTAAAAAAGCCGAATCTTATTTAGGCGAATTTAATGGTGTAGGGTTCGCGCCTAATGAATTGGGGCTGCTACGAATTGAGTTAAATGCGGTTAATAACCACGCGCTGAATGACTACGCCAATAACTTCTATTTGCTTGCCGAAATCAACGGCTACACCATTAACAGAACCCCTTTTGATGCGAGTACCACTATGACCACAGAAATTATTGAATCCAAAACTAAAAACTTGGGTAAAAAAATCAAAGAAGCCACTTGTGAACGAATTCATAAAACAGACGTTAATGTGACGACTAAAAAGTTATCAAAACACAAACAAACTGAACGCGATCAGCTGGATAAATTAGCGACCATTAGCATGGCAGGCACGCCTGAAATTGATACCGACGATATTTACCGATTCAAATTTAAAAATGTGTTGCCTGTGTTGCTCAATCACGAAAATTTATTTTCTTCCAAAGCATCGCGTTCCGCGTGGGATAGGGTGAACAGTGAAACGCAAGATAAAGCGATTTCTAAATCTTCGCTTCACAAACTGGGTCATACCGTCATTGTGAAAGGGATTGCTGCGCCCACCATCAAGAATAAATCTCGACGCAAACGCTGGTTGGATTTGGTAGCAAAAGCAGATTCAGTTCGAGCGATGCAAGCAGTGAATAAAAGATTAAGTAAAGCACGATTAGATGCTCGCCAAGCGGCAAAATTATGTCGTTATCTCAAGGAGAATTCTGCTGAAATTGCCGCAAATGGATTGGGCAATTATAACCGTGAGTTCCAACGTCCCATGCAGATTTTAGGCAGCTTCATTCAGAACTTTGGTTATGAAAATATTGAAGTGTTTAAAAGCAACGCTAAACATCTCTATGCCTTGCAACCTGTGGATTACATCGGAAAATATGCTGCTAATCGCGGGGCAGTAAGGGGGATTATTTCTTAAAAAAACCAGCGGATTACTGCCCCATGAAAACTAATGTAATCCTATAAGCATTTGATGTTTAGATGTAAAATCGCAACCAGAATCCACGTCCATCAGGAAAACAATGAAAAAGAAATCACAAATCATTT
>CAINDC010000007.1 GCA_903847275.1 uncultured Pseudomonadota bacterium | reverse complement strand
TTCATTTAAAGAACTAAATTCACCTTTTGCCGAAAGCGAAAATGCCTTTAATCGCGTGCAACGTTTCGCGGGCGATATGGCAGAAATTGGGCGCGGTGAAGTATTGGTTAAAATTTAGCATTTTAAAATTAGGCGCATCGCTTTATAATCGCATCAGTATTAAAAAACACACTTTTTTAACTCCTAATCAAGGAAAAATAATGAAATCTACAATACAAAAATCACAACAAGGTTTTACCTTAATAGAATTGATGATTGTGGTGGCAATTATCGGCATTTTGGCTTCTGTGGCGTTGCCTGCTTATCAAAATTACACGAAGAAAGCGAAATTCAGCGAAGTTGTTTTAGCTACAAATTCAGCCAAAATTGCCGTTGAAATTTGCGCTCAAAATTTAGGGGCTATTACGAATTGTACAGGTGGTAGTAACAGCATTGTTGATGCTGCTGGATCTGGCTATGTTAAAAGCGTAGCCACTGTGGCTGGTGTAATTACAGCAACTGCGAGTGATTTGGTTTTTTCCGCAGCTGGAGTTGCAAGTACAACAACAACTGGTTTTGCTGGGACTGAAACCTACATTTTGACACCAGTTTTATCAGGTGGAAAAGTTAATTGGACAGTTAGTGGTACTTGTTCATCTGTTGCTCCGCAACTTTGCTAATTCTTAGCTGATTCGCTTCAAACAAAACCGCCCTTTCAGTGCAAACTGGGGGCGGTTTTTTGTTGTGGTAGAATTTGTTGTTTGAAATTACAAGGAGAATGAAATGTCGGTGATGATTGCTGAGTTATACGATGCGTTGAAAGACGCGGGTGCGTCAGAAGAAAAATCCCGAGCTGCCGCAAAAACAATGGCGGATTATGAAAATCGATTTAACAAAATTGACGCTGAACTACAGTTAATGAAATGGATGTTGGGTGGTTGTTTGGCTTTATCGGGAACGGTTGTTGGATTGTTACTTAATATCATATTCAAAGGCGTTAAAACGTCTTTGTCGTAAAACAAAACCGCCCTTTCAGTGCAAACTCGGGGCGGTTTTTTGTTGTGGTAGAATTTGGGTTTTTAATACGTTTTGGAGAAAGGCAATGGGATTAACTTACGCAAAGCTCAAACTTACCAATCTTTTTGGCAAGCAACAAATTGACATAGAGGCGTTAGTTGATACGGGCGCGACTTTTATGTGTGTGACGGAGGAAATTGCGTTGCAACTTGGCTTTGATACGACCGAAGTTTCGACACAAGTAGTCACTTTAGCCGATGGACATCAACGCAAAGTACCGAAAATTGCACCGATTGAAATTGCCTTTGAAAATAGAACGTATGTCACGGAAGCAGTTGTTTTGGGAAATGAACCGTTATTAGGTGTGATTCCAATGGAGGCAATGGATTTGGTGGTGCATCCACGTTTAAAAACGCTCACGATTAACCCGCAACATCCGAATTATCCCGTTGCATTAGTAAAATAACAGCCATCAAAAAACCGCCCTTTCAGTGCAAACTGGGGGCGGTTTTTTGTTGTGGTAGAATTTGGTTTTTTAACATTTTTGGAAAAATTATGCTTTCTGTTCAAGTTATCGAAGACGCAATTCAGCAATTACCCGAACCTGATTTAGCCGAATTACAACGTTGGTTTTCGGAGTTTTATGGCAACATTTGGGATAAGAAAATTGAAAGTGATGCTGAAGCAGGGAAATTGGATGCTTTAGCCGCAGAGGCTTTAGCAGAATATCACAGTGGTTTGGTGACAGAATTGTGAGGCATTTTGCATCATCTAAGTTTTGGCGGTTTTTTGATGAGTTGCCTTTGAACATTCAGAAACAAGCACGCGACAGTTACAAATTATTGAAACAAAATCCACAGCATCCGTCGTTGCAATTTAAGTTCCTTAAAAATGGCAAGTTTCGGAGTGTTCGCGTGAGTTTGGATTATCGAGCGTTGGGAGTTCCTGTTCCAGAAGGCGTGCAATGGTTTTGGATTGGAAGTCATGCGGCTTATGACAGATTGATTGGTGATTGATTCAAACAAAACCGCCCTTTCAGTGCAAACTGGGGGCGGTTTTTTGTTGTGGTGAAGTTTTTTGCCTCATCATTTAAGGCGGATTTAATACACTGCATCGTAAAATCGTCGCTCCTTAACAACAAAACGTACAGTTTTATTCTCTAAAGTAAAAAACTTCTTACATTGCAATGAGGCGACGTAAGAGGCTGGCGAAGCACTTTGAATCTATTAAATTTAACGACATTCAAAGTTCTTCATACGCGAAATTATTTTTTTGATTTTGCATATTGAAAACCAACCACCGAGCACTTTATGAAAAAATTGATTCCGATTTTATCGATAGCTGTTTTAGTTAGTTGTACGAATACAACGAAACCAAATTTAGCGAATCTTCCACAAAACATCATTCCATCAAGCGTTGAAACAACACCCCCTCCACCAATTGTAACGACGACTAAATATAAAAATACAACTAACAAGGTCGCGTCAAAATCAAAAACAGGCGTTGCATCATGGTATGGCAACGAATTTCACGGTAAAAAAACCGCAACAGGTGAATTATTCGACATGAATGCGATGACCGCCGCCCACAATACTTTGCCGCTTGATTCCTACGCTGAAATCACCAACACCGAAAATAATCGTACCGTGATTGTCCGCATTAACGATAGAGGTCCTTTCTTTGACAAACGAATTTTAGATTTGTCTTATTCAGCGGCAAAACAATTGGGCATGGATGAAGCAGGAACAAGTAAAGTAGCGATTAAATCCATTGCACCTGAACAAGCCTTGAAACAATTACAACAACAAAACCAATCGGTATATTTGCAAATTGGTAGTTTTCGCGACAAAAAACTCGCGCAAGATTTATTGGTAAATCTTAAAAAACAACACTTTTCCGAGTCAAAAATTGCCTCGTCGAGCAGTAAAAAAACCACGCTTTACAAAGTTTTTGTGCCAATCCAATCTGCTCATAATGCAAGTAATCTCAATGATAAATTGGCTAAATTAGGTATTACAGCCACGCAATTTGTGACAGAAACCAATTAAATCAAACGATTGTCATGATACAATCGCGCTCAGTTTTATTCTGTTTTACTCTGACCGAATCCCATGACAATCAAATCCTTTTTTCGTTTTATCCTCGTTTTTACATTGATTTTTTCTGCGTTGTTTGCAAACGCAGAAGAGTCAGACATTCTCACGCCAGCCGCGCCTAAAATTGCCGCGAGTAGTTTCATTTTAATGGACTATTTTACAGGCAAAATTTTGGCTGAAAATAATGCCGACATTAAACTCGCACCCGCCAGCTTGACTAAAATTATGACGGTCTACGTCGCCTTTCGTGAAATTAGCAGCGGACATTTAAAGCTCGATGATTTAGCAACCGTTAGCCAAAATGCGTGGCAAACAGGTGGTTCACGCATGTTTTTAGAAGTGAATAATAAAGTTTCTATTGAAGATTTAATTAAAGGCATTGTCATTCAATCGGGCAATGATGCAGCAGTAACACTTGCCGAACACATCGCGGGAAGTGAATCAACATTTGCCGAAATGATGAATCAACACGCTGCACGATTGGGAATGTTGAATAGTCACTTTGAAGACAGCAACGGTTTACCCGCCGAAAATCATTACACCAGCGCACGCGATTTAGCGATTGTGACTAAAGCCATCATTGACGAATTTCCTGATTATTACCGTTGGTTTTCACAAAAAGAATTCACTTACAACAAAATCACGCAACATAATCGCAATCAATTATTAGCGCGAGATGAGAGTGTAGACGGCGTAAAAACAGGTTTTACTGATGATGCGGGTTATTGCTTAGTGGCTTCAGCAGTGCGTGAAAATATGCGTTTGATTTCGGTTGTAATGGGAACAAGTAGCGCGAATGCTCGTGTGAACGAAAATCAAAATTTACTCAATTACGGTTTCCGTTTCTTTGAAGGTCATAAACTTTATGAAGCCAAAAAACCATTGGCAGAAGCACGAATTTGGAAAGGCAACATTCAAAATGTGCCGCTTGGATTAGCGCGTGATTTTAACGTGACAATTCCACGCCGCCATTATGCTGACTTAAAAGCTGAATTGATTATTGATAAAAAAGTCACCGCACCCATTGCAGAAGGTACAAAACTTGGCATGGTGAAAGTTACGTTGAAAAATGATGTGGTCGCAACAGCCGATTTAGTGGCGTTAAAATCCGTTGAACAAGGCAATATCTTCCAACGCCTTTATGACAACATTTTGATGATGAAGGAGAAATCCAATGACAAAAAATAAAAAAGTATTTTTAAACGGCGAATATATTGACGCTGATAAAGCCAATGTTTCTGTGATGGATAGAGGTTTTTTATTTGGTGATGGCATTTATGAAGTCATTCCTGTTTATCAAGGTTCGTTATTTCGGTTCGATGCTCATTTGGAACGCCTTGAAAATAGTTTAAATTTAACGCGCATTGAAAATCCTTATTCGCGCGACGAATGGCGCGAAATCATGTTGCCGTTAATTGACGCAACGAAAGACCAATACATTTATTTTCAAGTGACACGCGGTGCAGCTGAAAAACGTGATCATGCGTTTCCAATTGGCGTGAAACCAACCGTCTTTATGATGTGTAACGATATTGCCCCTTTTAAAGACAAAGAAAAAGGCGTGAAAGCCATCAGCGTTGAAGATAATCGTTGGAGTGCGTGCAATATCAAAGCGATTGCGTTGCTTGGCAACATTTTATTGCGTCAACAAGCGGTTGAAAACGATTGTGCCGAAGCGATTTTAGTGCGTGAAGGTTATGTCACAGAAGGTTCTGCGAGTAATGTTTTCGCAGTCATTGATGGCATTTTAATTACCCCACCGAAAAATAATTTTATCCTTGCGGGGATTACTCGTGATGTGATTTTAGAACTTGCCGTCGCAAACAACATTCCGTGTGCAGAAGATATTATTTCGCTCGATGCGCTGAAAATGACGAATGAAATTTGGTTTGCCAGTTCAACGCGCGAAATTTTGCCAGTGATTGAATTGGATGGACAGCCTGTGGCAAATGGTCAAGTTGGACAACTTTGGCATCAAATGAATGATTTATTACAAGCCTATAAAATGACTTACGCGACGAGTGAAAAATGAGTGAAACAACCGAGGAAACCTTATTTGAATTTCCGTGCGAATTTGCGATCAAAGCAATGGGGAAATTCAGTAATGATTTAGATGTAACAGTGATAGAAATTGTCAGTCGCCACGCGCCTGATACACATAATCACAAAGTCCAGTCAAAACCGAGCAAAGATGGAAATTATGTGTCAATTACCGTCACGATTGAAGCGCAAAGTAAAAAACAGTTAGATGCGATTTATCAAGATTTAACTGACCATCCACACGTTTTGTACGCGCTGTAAAATTGTCTGAAATTATGAAAATTGCTGCTCGTCTTTCACTTTTATTTGCATTACTTCCTTCATTAAGCCCTGCTAATTCGCAAATTGACCACATCGTGGTGATTTATCTTGAAAACCGTAGTTTTGATAATTTATTTGGACTATTTCCCAATGCAAATGGTTTGAATAATGCGAAAAATACTTTTCCACAAATTGACGAATACGGAAATGATTACAAAACATTACCGACGGTTTCAGATAAACGTTTTCCTGAAAATTTAGCTAATGAACCGTTTAACATTGAAACTTACGTCAAGTTAAACGAAAAACATCCCGATTTAACCCACCGTTTTTTCATTCATCAAATGCAAATCGATGGTGGTAAAAATGACCGTTTCGCGCAATTATCCTCGGCAGGTGGTTTGACGATGGGTTATTACGATTTATCGAAAACAGCTTTGTGGCAATACGCGAAAGAATTCACCTTAGCAGATAATTTTTTTCAAGCGGCTTACGGAGGTTCTTTTTTAAATCATCAATGGCTGATTTGCGCTTGTACGCCTGAATTCAAAGACGCACCCTCTGAATTACGTCAATGGAAAATTGATGCGGCAACAGGAAAATTAACGAAAGACCCATCGGTTACGGCAGATGGTTTTGCAGTCGGAACAATTCAGCCGACTTATCCGCCATTCGATTCTAAAAATCCAGCGAATCATTTACCGCCTCAACATTTGCCAACGATTGGCGACCGACTTTCTGAAAAAGATATTTCATGGGCATGGTATTCGGGCGGTTGGGATAATGCCGTTGCAAATAAAGAAACCGATGATAATTTCCAATATCATCATCAACCGTTTGTGTTTTATGCGAATTTTGCGCCTGAAACAACCGAACGTGCCAAACATTTAAAAGACAAAAAACAATTGTTTAGTGATTTGAAAACTGACTTCCCACAAGTCGCGTTTTTCAAACCAGCGGGAAATAAAAATCAGCATCCAGGTTATGCCACTATTTTGGATGCCGACGACGAAGTGAAAGAAATTGTGGAAGCAATTCGTCAAAGTCCGATTTGGTCTAGCACCGCGATTATCGTAACTTATGATGAATACGGCGGTTTTTGGGATCATGTTGCACCACCACAAATTGACCGTTGGGGAGCTGGAACGCGAATTCCCGCCATTATCATTTCACCGTTTGCTAAAAAGAATTACGTTGATCACACGCTTTACAATACAACCTCTATTTTGAAATTCATTGAAAACCGCTTTGATTTGAAACCACTTTCCACTCGAGATGCGGCGGCGAATGGCTTACAAGGTGCGTTTGAAAAATAATGATTATTCGTCATCTAGGCGTTCAGTCTTACGAAAACGTGTGGCGCGAAATGCAACGTTTCACCGAAACGCGCACACCCGAAACGCCAGATGAAATTTGGCTAGTCGAACATTTTCCCGTTTACACGCTTGGATTGAATGGCAAGCGTGAACATTTATTGAATATCGGCAAAATTCCAGTTATTCAAACTGATCGAGGCGGGCAGGTGACGTATCACGGGGAAGGGCAGGCGATTGTTTATGTTTTGTTTGATTTAAAACGGCGGAATTTGAACAGCCAGCAAATTGTTTCCCACCTTGAAAATGCGATGATTCAAACGCTTGCCGATTTTCAAATTTATGCCGAAGCCAAAGCCGATGCCCGTGGTGTTTATGTCGAAAATAAAAAAATCGGCTCTATCGGTTTGCGAATCAAAAAAAATGGCTGTTATCACGGCTTGAGTTTGAATAACAACATGGATTTAACACCGTTTAATTTTATCAATCCGTGTGGTTATGCGGATTTGAAAATGACGCAATTGGCAGATTTTGGCGTGCCGATTAAAACTAATGAACTTGCTCACAAAATTGTTTCCAACTTACTAAAAAATTTGAATGACTGATTATCAAGCTCCTTCCCGCACCACGCCTGAAACCCATCAACGGAACAGTGAGAAGTTGGCGCGAATTCCTATCAAAGTTGAAATCACCGAAACGCCGTTGCGAAAACCCGAATGGATTCGGATTAAATTACCATCTGGACAAGAAACGGCGAAAATCAAACAGCTTTTGCGTGAAAGTAAATTACACACCGTTTGCGAAGAAGCGGCTTGTCCGAATTTAGCGGAATGTTTCAAACACGGCACAGCGACGTTTATGATTATGGGCGATTTATGTACCCGGCGTTGTCCATTTTGCGATGTTGCCCACGGAAAACCGTTGCTGCTTGATGCAGATGAACCGCGTCAATTAGCCGAAGCGGTGCTAAAAATGGCATTGAAATATGTGGTGATTACGTCGGTGAATCGTGATGATTTGCGTGATGGTGGGGCAGGGCATTTTGCAGATTGCATCAAAGAAATTCGCCAGCAAACACCAAATACAAAAATTGAAATTCTTGTTCCCGATTTTCGCGGGCGCATTGAAAAAGCGGTTGAGATTTTAGCGGCGCAACCTTGCGATGTATTCAATCACAATATGGAAACCGTGCCGCGTTTGTATGTAAAAGCCAGACCTGGTGCGGATTATGAAGGTTCATTGGAATTATTTCGTAAATTTCACGCCGCCCAGCCGAACATACCCACCAAATCGGGTTTGATGTTGGGCATTGGTGAATCGGAAGATGAAGTTGAACAAGTAATGCGCGATTTATTAGCAGTAGGCTGTTCAATGTTGACGTTGGGGCAGTATTTACAGCCGAGCAAATCGCATTTAGCGGTTGAAGAATATGTCACGCCCACACAATTTGATCGTTACGCCGACACCGCAAAAGCCTTGGGTTTTAAACAAGTGGCGAGTGCGCCGTTGGTGCGTTCGTCTTATCACGCCGATTTACAGGCGAAAGCATTGGTTTAGAAATGGAACACGATTATTTAGTTAAACTTCGCCAGCATCCGACGTGGCAATTATTACGCGCAGACAATGCGCCGCTGATTATCAATTTTTTTTATCGCGCTTTTATTCAGACAAATAGTCGTTCATTGTCGCAAAGTCATTTGGTCGAAAAATTGGATGATACGTTGTTTCATTTGCGAAAAATTCACGGGCAAAAAACATATCCGAAACAAGCCAAAGCCTATTTAACTGATTGGGCGAACGGTGATAATGGTTTTTTGCGAAAGTATTACACCGAAAACAGTGACGAACCCGAGTTCGATTTAACGCCAGCGAGTGAAAAAGCGATTGAATGGTTGCGTGGTTTAGAGCAAAAACAATTCATCGGCACGGAATCGCGTTTGTTGACGGTGTTTGATTTGCTCAAAACGATTTTGCAAACTACGCAAACCGATCCAGCGCAGCGGATTACTGAATTAGAATTGCAAAAATCGCTTATCGAAGCTGAAATTCAACGTTTAAAAAATGGTGAAATTATCAGCTACGACCCGCGCCAAGTCAAAGAACGTTTTTATCAGCTTGAAGAAACGGCGCGAAGTTTGTTGATGGATTTTCGGCAAGTCGAAGAAAACTTTCGCCAACTTGACCGAAATACCCGCGAAAAAATTACTACCAGCAATAAAAATAAAGGTGAATTGCTCGACGAAATTTTTGGTGAACACGATGAAATTGGCGATTCCGATCAAGGCAAAAGTTTCAAAGCCTTTTGGAGTCTGTTGATGTCGCCCGTAAAACAAGAAGAATTCAACGAATTGATTCAAAAAGTGTTGGCTCTTGATGAAGTGAAAAGTTGCAATCCAGACGAATTGTTGCCGCGCATGAAATACCATTTGCTCGAAGCAGGTGAAAAAGTACAGCGCACTAGTTCCAGTTTGGTCGAACAATTGCGGCGTTATTTAGACGACCAAGTTTGGTTAGAAAATAAGCGAATTATGGCGATTATTCACGAAGTCGAAAAACAAGCGATTGCTATTAAACAGCAGCCACCGAAAGACAAAGATTTTATGTTTTTGGATGACACGAAAGCCGCCATCAATTTGCCGATGACGCGCGTATTATTTCGACCACCGACACGTCCAATTTTATCCACAGAAATTTTGGTTTCAGGCATTGCGGCATTTGAAACAGATTTACTTTATAGCCAACATTATGTCGATACGCCGCTATTGCAAGCGCGGATTCGCAAAGCCTTACAAACCAAAACACAAATTACGTTAGAAGAAATTTGTGCCGAACATCCGCTGGAAAAAGGCTTGAGCGAATTGGTGGCGTATTTGAATTTAGCAACTGCTGATAACGGAGGCATCGTTGAAACCGAAAAAACGGTTGAAATTGAATGGCTCAATCCTGATGGGATAAAAAAATCCGCTCTCATGCCACGCATTATTTTTAGCCGAACTTAATCAAAAAATATGATTGAATCTTTACGACATTCCAAACTTTCCACCGTTATTATTCACCTTTTAAAAGGCATTTTGTTTCGCAACGAGCAGCCTGCGTTATGGCAAGATTTGTTTGATTTAGAAAACGAAGTGCGCGATTACATTGCCGTTTTGGGCTTAGATTTGCAAATTGACGACAGCGAAGGTTTCGCGTGGTTATTTCAACAAACTATTTCTGTTGATGAAAATGCTACCGAAAAAGAAAAAACGTTGCCGCGTTTGATGGCGCGTCGTCAGTTGAGTTATCCGATTAGTTTACTGTGCGTGTTGTTGCGTAAAAAATTGGTTGAAGCCGACGCAACTGGAGATTCAACGCGCGTGATTGTATCGCGCCAAGAATTACAAAATTCGATGCTGGTTTTCATGCCTGAAAAAAGTAATGAAGCGCAAACCAGCGAACAAATTAATACCACAATTAACAAAGTGATTGAACTGGGTTTTTTACGAAAACTGAAAACTGACGGCGAAAACCTAGAAATTCAACGCATTATTATCGCACTGGTCGATGCCGATTGGGCGACTTCATTTAACGAAAAACTAACGACTTATCAAAATTATGCAATCAACGCTGCTTGAATCTATCACTGACAATGCGTCGGCAGGATTTCGCCTGCATCGCTTTGAACTTTATAACTGGGGAACGTTCGATAAAGCCGTGTGGCACATTTTGCCAAATGGTGAGAATACGTTATTGACGGGCGATATTGGCTCAGGAAAATCAACGGTTGTCGATGCACTAACAACGCTACTCGTTCCCGCGCAACAAATTACTTATAACAAAGCAGCTGGCGCGGAAGGCAAAGAACGAAATTTAGAATCGTATGTGCGCGGGCATTATAAAAGTGGCAAAGATGCTGAAAATTTAACAGCCAAGCCCGTTCCGTTGCGGGATAAAAATAATTACAGCGTTTTGCTGGGTTATTTTTACAATCAAGGTTATGAAAGCAAAGTCACGCTGGCTCAGGTTTTATGGTGCAAAGAAGATAAAGCACAGCCTGAACGTTTTTACATTGTCAGCACGAATGAATTAACGATTGCGCGGGATTTTTCCAATTTTGGCAGTGATATTTCTGAATTGAAAAAACGTTTAAAACGGCAATCGAACGTTGAAGTTTTCGACAGTTTTACACAATACTCGGCAGACTTTCGCCGCCATTTGGGAATTGAATCTGAACAAGCTCTAACGTTGTTTTATCAAACTGTTTCGATGAAATCGGTGGGAAATTTAACCGAATTTGTTCGATTTCAAATGCTCGAAGCTCCGCCTGTTCAAGAACGTGTCGAATCAATTTGTCGCGAATTTGATAATCTCAATCGCGCTCACGAAGCGATTTTAAAAGCGAAATCCCAACTCGAATTGCTGCGTCCACTATCTACCGATTACCACGCTTATCAACAATCACAGCAAATTCACGCCGAAAAAGAACAATGCCGTGAAGCGTTAGATGCTTATTTTTCACATCATAAAAGCGAACTTTTAACGGAGCGCATTAATCAGCGTGAAATAGATTTAACGAAACATCAGCAGAAATTATTGCGTCAACAACAAGATATTTCAGATTCGCGTGACCATCGCGATCAACTAAAACAAAGCATTGAAGACAATGGCGGACGGCGTTTAGAAACCTTGGCAACAGAAATTTCACGCTTAGAAAGTCAGCAACAACAAAAAGTCTATCAAGCCAAACGCTACCAAGCGTTTTGTGAAGCGATTGATTTAGCGAATGCAACAGACAGCGACAGTTTTTTGGATAATCGCCAACACGCCCAAAAATTATTGAACGAAATCGAGCCGCAACAAGCCAAAATCACGCAACAACAAATGGCAATTGCCATTCAGCGCAACGAATTAGACGAATCGATTAGGCGTTTAGATGAGGAATTAGCGTCATTGCGAGCGCGGCGCAGTAACATTCCGCTCTCTAATTTACAAATGCGTGAACAACTTTGCGCCGCGATTGGGATTTCAACCGATTCTGTGCCGTTTATTGGTGAATTGCTTAACGTCGATGAAACGCAACCCGAATGGGAAGGTGCGATTGAGCGCGTGTTGCATGGTTTTGGCTTGAGTTTATTGGTTGCCGAAGAGCATTACGAACAAGTCGCGCAATATGTGGATAATCATCGTTTGAAAGGACGCATCGTTTATTTTCGTATCAAAGAATTTGTGGCTGAAAAATTTGAATTGCCCGTGCCACAATCGCTGTTTCACAAATTACGCATTAAAACAGACAGCCGTTTTTACGATTGGTTAAGCCATGAAATTGCCCGTCGATTTGATTATTTTTGTGCGGATAGTTTGGACGAATTTCGTCGTCAACCGAAAGCCATTACGCAACAAGGGCAAATCAAAAGTGGTGCAAATCGCCACGAAAAAGATGATCGTTATTCGCTCGATGATCGGTCAAAATTTATTTTGGGTTGGGACAATCACGCCAAAATTGACTCACTCGGACAACAACAAGCGACGTTGATGCGAGATGCTTTTGCTTGTATCGAAAAACTGAAAAACATTGATTTGCAGCTCAAAGCCTTAGAAAAACGCCGCGATAAAGCGCGTGATTTGCTCAATGTCGAAACGTTTGCGGATATTGATTGGCAAAGTTTCACACGCAAAATTGATGATTTACTGTCAGAGAAAAAACAAATTGAGCAAGATTCCGACATTCTCAAGCATCTGCAAAATCAATTAGACGAAATCATCGAAACGTTGAAAGAAAAGGATTTAAAACTTGAAATAGCGATTAAAGATGGTGGTAGATTTGAAACAAATTTAGAAAACGATAAAGACGCATTGCAAACCAGTTTGAGCGTAGTTGAAAATTTGGACGCAAAAATACGGCAAACGATTTTCCCAAAACTGCGTGTATTGGAGCCGTTAGCGTTATCAAATGCGACGATAACTATTGCGAACTGTGACAACAATCAGAGCGCAATGCGACATTGGTTAGGGCAGCAAATCACCAGTGAATCAAACAAATCGAATCGATTAAGTGAAAAAATCATTAGGCAAATGCAAACGTATAAAGAGCGTTTCAAAACTGAAACCCGCGATGTCGATGTGGCGTTGGAATCGGCGGCAGAATTTGGCGAAATGTTGAAAAAACTTGAATCGGAAGATTTGCCACGCCATGAAAAGCGTTTTCATCAAATGCTTAAAGAAGGCACGATTCAAAAAATCGCCATGTTCCAAGCAAATCTCGACAAAGAACAGCAAGACATTCGAGACAAATTAGAACGCATCAATCGTTCGTTATCGGCGATTGATTACAACGTGGGAACTTACATTACGTTGGTTTTTGAACACAGCAAAGATGGTGAAATTCGAGAGTTTCAACAAGATTTACGCGCTTGTTTAGCTGATGCGTTGAGTAGCGAAGAAAATTTGTACGACGAGCATCGTTTTCATCAAGTGAAAAAAATAATTGACCGTTTTCAAGGGCAGGAAGGTCAAATTGATGCTGATAAAAAGTGGACAAAAAAAGTCACTGATGTGCGAAATTGGTTTTTATTTTCAGCATCGGAACGGTGGCGCGAAGACGACCAAGAAAAAGAATACTATTCGGACTCATCGGGGAAATCGGGCGGTCAAAAAGAGAAATTGGCGTACACCATTTTAGCCTCAGCCTTAGCATATCAATTCGGTTTGGAATGGGGCGAAACCAAATCGCGCAGTTTTCGTTTTGTGATGATTGATGAAGCGTTTGGACGTGGTTCTGACGATTCGGCGCGGTACGGTTTGGAATTATTCAAGAAATTAAACCTGCAATTATTGATTGTGACACCGCTGCAAAAAATCCATGTCATTGAAGATTATGTGAAAAGTGTGAATTTAGTTCACAACGAAGAAGGCAAAAAATCGATGTTACGGAATTTAACGATTAATGAATATCACCAAGAGAAATTAGCCAGTGGCGCGTGAGTTGATTTCACCAAAATACGTCCAAGAGCAGGCTGCGAAAATCTGGCAACGCGGCGATTTGCATCGTGCCTTTTTAGAAAATAACACGTGTTTTCCTGTGGCGATTTCGCTGCCAAGTTGGTCGTCGAAAGTGTTATTGAGTGAATTTTCTGCAGTTCAAGAGGCGATTTATTCGTTGCATGAACAAAGCAAAAAACACGGTTTCATGATTTCACATAACGTCGTCAATCATCGCCAATTGGGTGAACAGAAGATTCCCGTCGCCGTTGAATTTGAAAATGAAGCAATTTTTTTGCGTTATTTGCGTCACGCGGAAGAATTTTCGGAATTCAAAAAGTTAGCAGAAAAAACGTTGCAACGGCACGCAAGTTTGAAAAATTGGTTGTTGCGTTATCCATTTAAATTGATGAATTTTTCAAACGTGTGGTTTTCGTTGCTCGATGTTTGTGATTATTTTTTGAAGCATCCGCGACCTGATTTGTATATTCGGCAACTCGATATTGTGGGTGTGGATACTAAATTTATTGAGCAACACAAAGCGATTCTAACCGAATTGTTAGATTTGATTTTACCTGAAACAGCGCGTGATTTGTCTATCACTGGCTTGAGCAATAACGGTTTTGAACGTCGTTATGGTTTGCGTTATGAATTACCGCAGATTCGCTTGCGAATTTTAGACAAACGTTTGGCGATTTGTGGCTTGATGGATTTGACGTTAAATTTACTTGAATTTAATCGGCTCGAATTACCAATTAACACCGTTTTCATCACGGAAAATAAAGTGAATGGTTTGACGTTCCCACACGTTGAAAATGCGCTGGTGATTTTTGGTTTGGGTTATGCGGTTGATTTACTGGCGAATGTTCTACTTTTACAATCTGTAAAAATTTATTATTGGGGCGATTTAGACAGTCATGGTTTTGCGATTTTATCTCGAATGCGTGGTTATTTTCCGCAAACTGAATCGTTTTTAATGGATAACGAAACGCTGAATAAATTTGAAGATTTGTGGATACAAGAGCCAGAAAATAAAGTTGTTACGCATGAATTAACGAATTTAACCGCCCAAGAAAAAAGCGTTTTTCAAACGTTAAAAACTAATCATATTCGTTTAGAGCAAGAACGTGTGAGCTATGGTTATTTGAGAATTAACCTGCAAAAACGACATCAAATTGTGCGATAAAATCTGCAATCGTGGTGCGTGATTTCAGTTGTACCGATTGCGTCAACATTTCTGCATTCAAACCGCGTTCTTCCAGCGATTCGGTTTCGACAAAAATAGAATTTATATCCATTGTTGGCAAAATTTCAAACAGCGTTGCGGTGTTTTTATAACTTGAATTTTGGGCATTTTGATTCGCTTTCAAATGAAAAATTGCATCATCCAATAATAAAATATTCACTTCTTGCTCAAACGCTGCTGTGGTCAAAATAATATCAAGCATTTCTTGTGCATAAATCCCGTCGTAACTGGGTTTGCGAAGTACAAATAAAAAATGTTTCGTCATAGTTTTACCCAAAAACCAAAAAACGATCAGCTAAAATAGTAGCTTCAAGCAATTGTCCTAAACCGCCTAAACGAAAACCTGCTGCTATATTTTCACTAATCAAACCGCGTCGTTGCGCCGCTGAAATACATACGACCAAATCAATGCGGTGTGTTAACGCGAGTTCCCGCCAGCTTTTAAAAAGTGAGAATTCATCATCAGGTGGATTCGCCGTTTTAAAAGCGTGATAAATGCCATCGTGATAAAAAAATACGCGCAAAATCTCATGATTTTGCGCCAAAACGGTTGTTGCAAAACGATACGCAGTCAAATTTGCAGACGAATGATAAGGACTAGAATTGATTTGTAAGGCGAATTTCATAAAAATCCAAAAAGAAAAGCGTGGTAACCAAAAAATTGATTACCACGCAGATAAAAATTTAAAAATGTGAATTACTTTTTGATTTTACTAAGTAAAAAGTCCCACAATTTTTTTAACAACGGCAGGGCAATTTCCCAGCTTTTTTGCGCGATATAAATCGGGTGAAATTTTCTAACTAAATTAAAAAGATAGTCTGCAATTTTTCCAACCGTTTCAGATTTAACATTGTCGCGCCATTGTAAATAATGAATGCCTAAACCACTGACAAAAACAGGTTTATAAAGCCACATTTCAAGCAGCGAAACCACCCACATATAGACAAATGACGCCCCCATGCCCATACCTGCAATGATGACAAGCATCGCAAACATTGGGTGAATTTTAGTTAGCCACCACGATAAAATATCGGCTATTAAAAAGACATAAGGCATTCCAATTGCGATACATTTAATGCGTGTTTTCGTCGTTTCAGCGAAACTAAAAATGATGCCAACAAACATAAAAATAAAGCTGATGCCAAATAAATGGATGTGCGAAATACGCGTCAATGAAGCAAAAGTCGCACCTGTATCTTCTGCGCTGAGTGATTTCACAGTGTCAAATTTTGATAAATCGGGTAAGCCGCCAGCGTCTTTGTTGTGACACATAACGCATTTATTTTCGACAATTTTTTGAATTCCGTTGTCGATATAGTCGTCTTTATCTGCGCCGTCGCGTACCCATTGAATGATGTCAAAACGTTCTTGTTCAGTCGCATTATCTTTCATTGAACCGTTAAGTTTTGTTTCTAAAACTGTACCTGAACGGTTGCCGTAATAACTGTAAACGATGTCATCAACCGATAAACCAAATTTTCCATCCGCCATACCATGGGTGAATAAAATTTGAATAATGGCAAATAAATAACCCACAGCAACAGTACAAAGATAACCTGTAAATAAAACTTTAACGGGCGTGTCATGATCTTTGAGTGGAATATATTTTGGAGCCTTGACTTGAATTTCGTCGATTTCTTCTGGAGGTGGAACGTAAGGTTGCATATTTTTTTTAAAAGTTAGGTTAAAAGTGGCTAGCATTTTAACACTGGTAACATTTTGAAACACGACGAAAATTAGCAATAGATCAATTCAAAAATGGCAATAACGAATAATCATCGATTTAAGTAAAAAATTTATCGAGGAAAATGTTTAATCACCTACAATTCCCCTCTAAATAAACAATCTTTACGAGATATTAAATGCCGCAATCTTCCATTACGCCTTCAAACCTTTTTAGTTATCGCAAATACTGGGCGCACCGTTTTGGTGTCGCGCCACAATTACCCATGAGCCGCACCGAAATGGATGAATTAGGTTGGGATAGTTGCGACATTATTATTGTGAGTGGTGATGCGTATGTTGATCATCCTAGTTTTGGGATGGCGTTAATTGGGCGTATGTTGGAAGCGCAAGGTTTTCGCGTTGGTATGATTGCTCAACCTGATTGGAAAAATGTAAAAGATTTTCAGCAACTCGGCAGACCGAATTTATTTTTTGGCATTACCAGCGGCAACATGGATTCAATGGTGAACCATTACACGTCGGACAAAAAAATTCGTTCAAATGATGCGTACACGCCAAATGGCGAAGCCTCTAAACGTCCCGACCGTGCAACTTCTGTTTAT
>CAINDC010000006.1 GCA_903847275.1 uncultured Pseudomonadota bacterium | reverse complement strand
AATTAGTGTTGAGAATGCCAACGCAAATGCCGAGAGTTCAGTGGAAGAATTGCAACAGGCTATTCGTGAAATTACTGGTGTTAATAAAATCAGTGTGATGATTAAGGTGGTGGAATCAGGTGAGATTGTTGGGAAACGGAAGCACACGTTGAATGATTAAAAATGTAACTAAACATCACAATTTGATATAAATAATTACATTTTAAAATTTGGAATAATTTTTGACAGCTTGAAAAGTTCGTGATTACTGATAACGTAATAATTTTTCAGTTATATTACATTTTAACCAGAATCCAAGAAAACACTTTTGTTAGAGAAACTATTTCTCTATAATTATTACATGGGAAAAATCTATACTGAAAATGGCTGGTTAATTCGTGTGCAGGGAAATGAACATCCACCTGTTCACGTTCATGTTTTACATTCAAATGGCAAAGCGTTAATTACACTCGATGGTCAAATTAAGAATTCTGGTGTACCCACCAAAGTTATCAAACAAGCCGTTGAATGGATTACATCAAACCAAGACCTTATCAAATCTGAATGGCAACGAATGAACAATCCACGCGGTAAATCATTATGAGAAAAAATAGTTTTCGTTTAGCTGGCGTAACAGCATTACCCCCTTACCAACTTGAAATTACTTACACAGATAACAACACCATAACGGTGAACCTAGAAAACCTAATTGCATCACTTGAAATCTTTACACCACTCGAAGATTCAAATGAATTTGCTAGTGTAACGATTACAGACTTTGGTTTCACACTTGAATGGTCATCAGGAGCATCTCTTGATTCTGACCGATTATTTGAAATGGCGTTGGAACAATCAGGAATGGTTTCAAATGCCCATTTTAGACGTTGGCAAGATACAAATCAGTTATCACTCACCCAAGCAGCACAAGCTATTGGTTTAACTCGTAGAACTATCAGTCAATACAGAACTGGAAAACGCCCTGTCCCTCGAACTGTCTCTTTAGCTTGTAAAGGTTGGGAAGTCGAAAAAAACAATTCTGAACAGGTCGCTATTTAAATGACAGAACAATCAATCACAACAGTTATTAACAAATGGAAAATCATTGAAATGGATATGTGGGGGCAGGATTTTGTCAACGCTGAAATGGAGGGATATTTTGATTTTCGAGAAGACGCAACAGGTGAATTTCACTTTGGCTATGTACACGGTTACATGACTTGTCATTATTCTGTAAAACGTGACTACGTTAGTTTTTCTTGGGAAGGTTCTGATGAGATGGATGAAGCATCTGGAGAAGGAGATGGATTGTTAGAAGAAGGCGTGCTTAATGGCTCTTTGTCTTTTGACAATGGTGATGAAACTTTTTTCAAGGCAATCGCCTTCAAACCATAGCTCCTTTACGTTTTAAAACGCCGTTCTTTAGATATTTCTGTCATTTAAACTGGCATGATGCACAGACTGAAAAGAATTTGTCATGACTGTTCGAGAATCAAACGAAATACGAATTTCAACTTGCTGGTCTAATTTTTCTAAAATGGTAATGATTCGGTCTAATGTGAACCTCCGTAATTTAGCGTTACGAATCCTAGAAAATTCAGTATGAGACACGCCAGTTAATCTTTCAGCATCACGAGTTGAAAGTCCTTTATCATCCATAACTTGAATAATCTTTGAACAAACAATAGCACGCGCTTGTTCTAAGCCAGAATTTGGATGTCCAAAATCTTGATAAACATTACCACTGCCTCTAATCAATTCAAAATCATCATCCATTTTTCAGTGCCTCTTTTAAGCGTTTCAATCGGTTATGGATAAGTTCAACATCCATCTGTGGTGTTTTAATTCCTGTTTTAGATTTCTTTTGAAATGCGTGTAACACCCAAATATCAGTATCAATTTTTACGGCATAAAGAGTACGAAAAGCATCACCACGATTTTGAAGTGAGATTTCAAATACACCGCCATCAATCCCTTTAAATGGTTTAGAGTTATCTGATTTACCACCTTCAGCCGCAATCGTCAGAGCATCTAGCATATCGTCCTGCACGTCTTTGGGAAATTCATCGAAATCTTTACGAGCCGTTTTTATCCACGAAATAGGTCTAGTTTTCTTCATGCCGTCTATGTTGACAAATTTGTCAACCAATGACAAGAAATAATTTCATTCTCATTCTACCATCAAACACACCCGCCCTTCCCTTCAATAAACGTATCCACAAACGCCTGAAACTTTTCCTTAATCCGTTCTTTCAAGATTTTAGGCTTGAAATTCAGAGCATTTTTCACTTCCTGATTCTTCGGCAACTCACCTGCAAATAAAACCATACTCAAATTTACACCATCATTATTTTGATTTACCTTTCATAATGCTTTTCAATTCATCTGCAAGAAAATCAGCATCCAGTAAGTCAAAACTAGCAACTTCATACTTTTCAGAAGATGAAAATTCAGTGTGATGACCGCGTTTAACAGCAGTAGCATAACTGGTAATATCCATTGAACGTTTCATCCCCTCTTTATTTGCTGAAAAATTAACAGACCTATTGGCGTTAATTCCTAAAGAATTTCCAGCTTGAATGGCATCTTGATTTGCAGCTAAAAATATAAATTCCCAATGGTGCTTTTCTTTTCGTTTGTTAATCAGTTTGATAATGTCAGCGTGCTTGTATTCGTGGCTACTATTTTCCTCACCATCCGTTAAGATGCAAACAATGACATTTTTTTCTTTTGTTTTCTTTTTAACGGTTCAGTAGCTTTTTGTTTTGATTCACTCATCTTTTCTCAGTAATTCAATTATTTAACAAATAAGGCTCAACAAAAACCTTCACATCATCAAAGGTGGTCAATAAGTTTTTCGCTAACAAATACGACTGATTTAAAACGTTTGCCTGTAATTCCAAATCGTCAGGGTAATCATGAGCAAAAGTATTTCGTACTTCTCGAAGTAATAACCAATCTTCAGCACTACGAATTGCACCGATTTTTTCTAAACGGTTTAATTTGTCGATAAAGACTTTTAATTCGCCTTGTTCTTTGGTCAGTTCCAACACAGCTGGAAATAATTTTGCTCCCATCGCATCTTGCAACTTACCGAATCGCGTTGAAAATTGGTCAAGTACCGCAATTTCAATATCAGACAAATTTTCTAAACTGTTTGCAGAAAGCGGAAAATGAGTTTGTAATTCTGTCATCGCCCAATTCAAACGGTCTGCGTGACGGTCACACACTTTTATAATTTCAGTAATCGGATTCATTGCAATTGGATTCCTGTTTCTTTCGCAATTTGATAAATTGGCAACGAGTTTTTATTCGCTAATCGTAAAACCACATCAATTTTTTGTTCACCTAACGCCGAATGCAAAGCGCGTAAAAACTGTAATTTCGCCAACGCTAACACCGACACTTCTTGATTTTCAGGCTCAATATAAAGGTCAATATCACCGCCTCGTTTCGTATCATCAACCCGTGAACCAAATAACCAAATGTGTGTCATGTCACCAAAATAACGGCAGGCATTTTGACAAATCGTTTGTTGTTGAAAAGACGTTAAACGCATTAACTCACCCTCACTTGCCCATTCATCAGCATCGGCAACAGCCAATCACGGAGTTCTGAAATGGTTTGATTTTCAGCTAGTGCTGTTTGTTTCTTTTCCTGCAAGTTTTCCATAATGTCGTAAAACTGATTTACAACTTTTTCATCTGGAACAACCGTGTAATATGAACTAACAAAAGAATCTAAGAGTAAATTTTTAATGCCGCTTGTTTTTCCTTCGTAACCAAAAAACACACCTCCATCGTAAAGGCTGTTCCAGTAATAAACAAAATTGTAGAGCAATTTTTTGTTTTTCATTGAAACTGGTTTGCAGAAATTAGAACAAATTAACGGGTGTTCAAATCTTTTAATTGTTGCATCAGTAATGAAAGCTAAACGTCCTGTTGATTGAGTTGGACTTCCACCTGAAATTTCAATAATTAAATCGTGTGATTTGAGAATTTTAAAAGCATTTTTTTCGAGAATATATCTAGCAGGTGGTTTTAATTCGGCAAGTCCATTTAAACCGTTAATATCCGCACCTCTAAAACAAATTACTTTTTGGATGAAATTCCCTTCTGGTTCTTCTTTTCCCCAGTCACCACTTTTATCAATATCAATCCATTCCGACATTTTGACAGTTTCCCACCCATCAGGAATTTCTCTTTTCAGTTCATCATTCCAAACCATTTTGCCGCCACTGGTTTTATAGGGCTTGCCGTCACTATCTGGAAAATCAAACTGCACAAACCAATAGTCATAAAGCATTTTTGCCATTGCTTCTAACTGGGCATTGATTTTGTTGTTGAGTTCTATTTTTGAATCTAAGGACGAAAGAACAGCGGCTATTTTTTGTTGATTTTGATAATCATGGATGGTTAATTCAATGCTGTTTAAATTGTCTTGTGTTAATTTTGGCTGTGCCGAACCTGTTATGTATGGTCTAAAGTCGATTAAGTTCAGCAGATAATAAAGGTATTTGATATTGTTTTTTTGCTTCGTTTGTAAAATGTGGGCGTGATTATTTACCCAGAATTTCCCAGTAACTAAATTACAAATGTTATTTTTTTGTGATTTTAAATTTTCGCCATCTTCTGCCACAAGAATATATTCACCATCAAACAAATAGTCGTGGACATAATCAATAATTCCCTGCGCTCCGAAATATGGATATATTTTTTTTAAATCCGCTCTCTCACTTGAAGATAAAGGAATTCTCAATTTATCAAAATTAACGGTTATATCTTCCAGTCTTACTTTGACAAAATCACTCATACTTCAGCCCCGCCAATTGCTTTTTAATCTCAATTTCTAAATCGCTCGATTCTGCAAACAGTTTATCCAAATTGGTTTTAAAGCCTGTCATTTTGGCTTCAAATTCAGCAGGTGAAATATCGGTATATTCGATTTTCACATCAAAATACTGTCCCGCACTAAACGAATAATTTTTAGCTTTGATGTCCTCGTAAGACACAACCACCGTAAAATCTTCAACGGCTTCATGTTTATTGAATGTGTTGATAATGGTTTGTTCTTCTTCGGGTGAAAGCACGGTTTTTTGATTTTTACCTTCTTTAACTTTTGTTCCCAATTTTGACGCATCCATTAAAACGATGTCGCCTTTGGTGTTGGTTTTGTCGATAAACAAAATGGAAACGTTTGTGCCAGTGGTTGCAAAGATATTGCTCGGCATAGAAACCACACCACGCAGCATTTTTGATTCAACTAATTTTTCACGAATTTTCCTTTCAATGCCACTTTGCGCCGTAATAAAACCCGTAGGAACAACGATTGCAGCTTTGCCTTTGTCAGATAACGAAAAAATAATGTGTTGAATAAAGAGCAGATAAATCGACATTTTGTCTTTGTCTTTTTTAGGCACATTCGGAATGCCAGCAAAGAAACGGTCATGATTTTGTTTGTTGTCTAAATCGGCAACATAATCACTAAAATCGAGTTTAAACGGTGGATTAGAAACGATGTAATCAAAGGTCATCAATTTGTCGCCGTCTTTGTGATACGGCGCAAGCATGGTATTACCTTGAATGATGTTTTGAATCGAATGAACCAAATTATTCAAAATCAAATTCAGTCGAAGCATACTGCTACTTTTTTGAGAAATATCCTGCGAATAAACGGTGCAATTTTCTTCACCAATCGCATGAGCTAAATTCATCAGCAACGTTCCCGAACCTGCCGAAGGGTCATAACAAGTGACATCATAAACAGGCGAATCAACCAAAATCGAAGCCATGATTTTTGACACCGCATGAGGCGTGTAATACTCGGCATATTTACCGCCGCCGTCTTTGTTGTAATCTTTAATCAGATATTCAAAAATGGTCGAAAAGAAATCAAACTTTTGGCTAAAGATTTTCTCAAAACTAAAATTCACCAACTGGTTAATGATGGCTTTGCAGAAATTATCGCGTTGTGAACTGTCGGTGATGTAATTGCTGAGTTCATCAAACAAGGTAATTTTCGAGCCTGAACCTGTTTTAACTGAG
Organism: uncultured Pseudomonadota bacterium; assembly: GCA_903847275.1. Lineage (GTDB taxonomy): Bacteria > Pseudomonadota > Gammaproteobacteria > Methylococcales > Methylomonadaceae > UBA10906. The sequence continues at coordinate 8,311 of CAINDC010000006.1, read as the reverse complement.
AAAATGTCATTGTTAAAAATCGCAATGTCGCGCAAGGTATCATCAAAAAAACGAGCAAAGTTTTCTTTATTTTGGTTGTTGTAAAGATTGCTTAAAAAGTGTTCCCGTTTGAGTTTGGCACTGTCAGGATTCATCCGCATCAACAGCATTTGATATTGAGCGTCAGAATAGGTTGCAATTTCTTGTTCCCAGTTTTCGGAATCTCTGAGCTTGGCATCAATCAATTTCACTTCATGCCCAAACTTATCATTCATGAATTTATACAAAAACACCTGCGTGATAATTTTAAATTCATTGCCATCATTCCCTAGCCCATAAGACGTACAAACACCTTTGAGGTTATCAATGAGTTCTTTTGTTTGAGCTGTAAAATCTTGAGTTACCATCTGCTTCCTTGATATTCGTTCATGTATTCTTTGACTATGCAATTGTTGATAAACATAGCTGATTCTGGGGTCGTGTCGATTTGAATTTTATCGAAACTATTTAAAACCATTTGCATTGTTGCATTTTGAAAATAACCTTCGTTATCTAAAAGTCTGCGATTCACTAAAATTCTGTCATCGGCTTGGGTTTTAATATCAAGCAACACTTCCGCAATTTCACTTTCTCGTTTTGACACATTGCCTTTTTCTAAAATTCGTTTATGAATCCGCGCATATTTCGCATCGTTTTCATATTTGGCTTTAAGCAAATTATTCTTTCTGTTGAGTTCATTGGCTTTAGCCGATAGTGTTTGTAATGCTGAAATGTTTTGTTTCATTTCGTCTTGGCTAATTTCATCCAAATTCTTTTTCTCAAAAAGCCGTTTTAATTCATCATACAACGCGACAAATTCAGTATCATGCTGGTCAAAATTACTGCTTAATGTTTCGCGTGTTTTTCGCAAGGTATCTTTGAGTTGGTCAGCCATCACCATTTCTGCTTCTGACACTTTACGAAACATAAACAACACATTTTCTAATGCTTCATTCAGTAAATTCGTAGTGTTGACATCGTTTTGTACAGATTCTTTTAAATTCAGCAATTCCAAATGCCGTGAAGTTTCATTGTAAAGCTGATTCAGTTTTTTAAAATCTACCTTTTCTAATAATTCAAAATGCCCTAATGAACGAATTTCGTTGTACAAGGTCTTCGCATTTTCCAAAACTTTCTTGATACCTAAAACCGTTTTTTTATCTTCAATTTGATTGATTTGCTGTGAGAAGATTTCAGCATTAGTCAAATCGTAATGAAAAAGCGTGTCTTTAATTTCTCTGATTTCTTCATCAATTTCTTCTTTAGATTTGAACAAATTGCTGTAAGTTTTCATTTCATCGCCAAGCTCATTTTGTAATTCATCAAAATAGGCTTTATTGGTCGCATCGAATTCTTTGCTAATGTCGGCAAAATCCACGACATAACCATAACGATGTTTTTTATAAGGACGATTAACACGGGTTAAAGTTTGCAGTAAATTGTGGTCTTTAATAATCCGCCCGATATAGAGTTTCTTCAATCGTTTAGCATCAAAACCCGTGAGCAACATATTGAAGACAAACAGCAAGTCGATTTTACCTTCTTTGAAATTATCCACTTCTTGTTTGCGGTCATCTTTAGTACCTACATCATGCAGAATTAAAGCGGCTGTCAACGTAGAACCGTGTTTTTCATTAAACAATTCAAATAACTGTTTGGCTTGAGCTGAACTATCACACACCACCATACCACCAATCGAATCATCACCGAGCCGAATTCGACTTTTCTGAAAATCTTCGACAATGTAATTGAGCATTGGCTCACAGAATTTTGTGTGTGCATAAACCGCTTTTTTATCCAAGTCACCTTTTAAAACTTCGATTTCTTTCAGGGCTTCTGCTAGTTGAATTTTGTATTTGGTTTCGATACTTTCGCGAATGAGCTTTAACGTGTAACCATCGGCAATAGAGGCGTTGTAATAATACTTGTGAATGTAATCACCAAACGTATCACGAGAGCGTCTATCACTGGCAATTAAAGGTGTTCCAGTTAAACCAATGATGATGGCATTTCTATCGGAATTAAGAAGGTTGGCTAGAAAACTGCCCTTTGGATTGTAGCTTCGGTGAACTTCATCTAAAAAATAAATGCGCTGGGTATTGATGTCGTAATCATCTGTTTTTAAAACATCGGTGTCATCTTCAAATTTTTGGATATTAACAACTGTGATTTCATTTTTGCCCGCTAAATTATTGACGGCTTTTTTCAATCTGAAATTTTGAATCAATTCATCTTTTGAATTTACCGAATGCACCGTTAAACCACGACTAATAAATTCATTTCTAGCTTGATTCATCAAATCGATACGGTCAACGATAAAATAAAACTTAGGTACAACGGTTTGACGATGAAAATAATCCGTCAGATATTGAACGTTATAAAACGATAATGCCGTCTTTCCGCTACCTTGAGTATGCCAAACAATGCCTTTCTTAACGTCATTTTCAATGGATTGTTCAATTGCTTTTGTGGCAAACAACTGTTGATAGCGCATGATATGTTTTTCAATCCCTTTGGATTCTTGAACATAAGCAATGCCATACCGCAAAATCATGGCGATTCTGTCTTTACAAAACAGTGACGTTAAAATTCGATTGGTCGGTGTATCAGGATTTTTATTTGTCTTAAATTCAGCGGAATGTTTGATAGTCGTGAGATTGTTGTCTTTCAATACAACATTTTCGATGTCACTATCTTCAGGATTTAGAAATTGTGCTAAATCCAAATCCTCTTCTCTAAAACAATTGAAGTTTGCTGATGTGTAAGAAGTCGAAGAATAAAATGCACCTTGAATAGGTTCAATGGATTCTACGTCATACTCCATGTTGTTAGAAAAAACCAGAATTTGTGAAATGTTAATGAACTTACGGAATTTTTTGTTTTTAAATCTTACGTTGATTCTATCTCTTTCAGCCAATACCCCTTCGTGATTATTGGGTTTCTTCACTTCCACAAACGAAAGAGGCATTCCGTTAATCAGAATTGTTATATCAGGTCGGAATTCATCCTCGCCATTTTTGTACGTTAATTCAGTGACAACATGAAACGAATTGTTATTGAAATCATTGAAGTCGATTAGCCTTATGCCTGAATTAGAAATTAGCATTTTGTAAAAGGCTTCGCCTAAATCTTCATTGTCTAAGACTAACGAAACATTTTCAAAAACTCGTTTAACATCACCAGCGTTTAAATTAGGATTGATTTTAAGAATGCTTTGCGAAAACAGGTCGGTAAAAATATTAGTGCTTTCATCACGATTGGTTTGATTTAGAGATAGGTAGCCATAGCCCAATCTGCACAGGTGAAGTATTGCTGGAATTTTTACCCGTGTGTTTTCGTTAAAACTCACAATTTACTTTTCCTTTTTAAGTTCTTTTTTGCATTCATCGAGTACACGAATAGCTTCTGCTTTTGGTAAATTAGAGACATCAGCAAGTACCTGTTCCATAAAACTCGAAATATCCCCTAAAGGCATCAATTCTGGCTCACTACTGCCTTCATTTACACTTTCTGGTAACAATCCCTTAGCTTTAGCAATTTCAGCCTTAATTTGAGCCACAGAGAGGTTTTTATTGAGTGCGGCTTGGTAGACCTTATCTGCTATGTCTGCGTTGATTGGTGCGCTGATTTCGTAGCAAACAGTAAGAGGCATTCCAGTACGGTCTTTATCTTTAAAATACCGAGCAAAATTCATGTACTTGGTTCTTGTTTGCTGTGTGTCCACACTTAAAGCGTGGATAGATTGAATCCAATTACCAAATTCAATGTTAGAAGCAAAACGACTACGAGCCTCCAACAAAATTGTTCCTTTTAAAAATTGAGATTGTTCATCAATTTCTTGATAACGACCCGCTAATTCATCTAGTGATAATTTTGATAAATCCGATAATGAATAATCAATGCTATTACCTGTGACATAAGCCTCCACACTTTGAGGTTGTGCTTTTTCTTTTAACTTTTTAGGTCTAGGGAGTGCCATTAAAGATTTCCTCCATCAATTGATTGAATTGATTTGCTGCTTGTTGGTGATTACTTTCTGTAATTCCTTTACCTTGCGTCACAATATCCATCCAAATTTTTCTAGCTGTGATTGTTGTATTGGCTAAATAAAAATTTTCAGTGCCTTGGATTAGTTCACTAATAATTGATTTGGCTTCGTCTGTATCTTTGACTAAATGATTTGAACTGCATCCTGTAATCACAAGCATTATCTTTAACTTCTCATTTTGAGCTTGTGCATCAATACAGGCATTTAATGTTGTTTCTAAAGTCATCACTGATAAAGCGGATGGTAGAACAGGAATGATAGCTAAATCGGATACAGTTAATGCACTTCTCCCATTGATGTCTGCATGACCAGCACAATCAGCAATCACATAGTCATAATGTCTTTTTAATTCAACTAATTCCCTTGCAACGTATTTCCCTGTTTTTTGAATGCTAGGAATATAAACTAAGTTTTTATTTTCGCCTCTAAAATCTAACCAACCTGAAGCAGATGCTTGTGTAGTGTCTAAATCAGCAAAAATAACTTTGTTATTCTTATTTGCCAAATAGATTGCTGTACTAACTGCTATAGATGTTTTAGTGGAACTTTTAGTCGAATAAAGCGTAACAATCATAGAAGTCAAATTTTCAAATAATTAGGAGATGGCATGGTAGCACAAAAGGCAAGTCGGCAGTGACTGCGGATTATTAAAGAGCGATATTTTTTATTTTCATTGAAATGGTTCTTTAGAGTTTTTATATTTTTCTTTTTTTCTTTTTTAGGACAGCCTGAAGACCGCGAATATACTATGATTTTTTGACCATTCCCCTACAAAATGTGAACGAACTCCCTACAAAATGTTACCATTATCCTACAAATATATTTTTTTGTAGTGTATTTTTTTTTGACTAAAATTATTTATTATGGTAGATAAGAAAAAACTGGTTGTTGTAAAGCATAACGATTTAGTGCGTGCGGCTTATAGGCTATCAATCATTGAAAGTCGAATTGTTTTGTCGTGTATTGCTAAAATAAATTCAAAAGAACAATTAACACCAACTAAAAAATTCTCAATACACGTTTCTGAAATTTTGGATTTATTAGAAAAAGAAAATGCTAGGGGCGCACATTACACTTATCTAAAAGAAGCAGTTGATAAATTAGCTGAAAGATGGGTTTATTTTCTTGAGCCTTCAAAACGCTCATTAGAAATGAAAAGTAGATGGGTATGTTCAATTATTTATATACCTAACGAAGGTCGAATTGAACTCAATTTTTCCCCAGACATATTGCCATTTCTATGTGAATTAACTGACAATTTTACTCAATATCAGTTATCAAATGTTTTACAATTCAAAGTGACATATAGCTCTCGTTTTTACGAACTGTTTAAAAGCTGGCAAAGCGCAGAAAAAACATTAACTGTTGAATGGTTAAAAGAACACTTAGAATTAGAAGATTCTTATGACAGGATAGATAACCTTCAAAATAGGGTGATTAAACCAGCACTGGCAGAAATAAATGCACAGACCGATATTCGAGTGGATTATTCACCAGTAAAAGAAGGGCGTAGGGTTGTTGCATTCAAATTCACTTTCGTATGCTTAGAAGACAAAAAAAAGAAAGCGAAATCAAAACCTAAGTTCAGTCAAGACAGAATTGATGGAGTATTAAAAGTTGATTTAGAAAAATATGCAAAGGTAGGTGAGAGTTATTCACAAGCAGCCGCTAGAATTAAAGCAGAACAATTGATGCTTGAAAAAACAGGCAAACCTAAAACTGTTGATGTTGTTTGGTAATAATTGTGAGGCGTTAGTGATATTTGATATATAATCGAGCCATCAGTTTTTTCTAAATAAGGCACAGGTTTTTATGCAACCTATTGATATTAAATTAAAATATCAATATAGCCACATTTGGAATTAAAAATACGCCCTGTGCGTAAAATTCAATCTTAACTTTTAAAAATTTAACAAGTCATGGCAAAGCAAACAAAAACTAAAGATACAGTAGATGCAGTTGTCGATTATGAAAATCAAGTTGAAACACTTATTTCTGAATATCAAGATAAGTCAGCAAGTTCAGAAAAGTCCGTAGAAGAGAAAGAAACTGCATTTTTTGAAATTGGTAAAAAGTTACATCAGATAAGCAAAGAGTTAGCCGACAAGAAAAAATTTACTGAACTAAAAGCCACAGTTGCTACGAGAATAGGTAAAAATAAAAACAACATAGACAAAGTGGTTAGGGTTGCTACGTTTATTGAAACCGATAACTACAAAAAATATCAGGCATCGTTACCGTCTAGCTGGGGTGCTTTGTATTTAGTTTCTGGCTTAGATGACGAAAAATTGTCTAAGTTAATGGCTGATAAGGAAATTACCAATTCTATTACCCGTGATGAGTTAGCTGAAAAAGTAAAGGTAATAAAAAATCCAGATAAAAAAACTAATCAGCGAATTACCATTGTCATTGAAGGTGGTACTAAAGCGACTAATGATGACTTACTAAAATTAAAAAAGTATTTAAAAAGGGAGTTTAGAGTGTGGACGATTACGTCTCCTGAAATTGAAGATGAAGATGAAGCTGAAAAATAAAACTCCCAAGCACCTTTCGATACTTGGGAATCTTTTTTAATGAACCGCTACACTCGGCATCTGTACACCTTCAGGTAATTTTAAACTGACAACAGGTTTATCCTTTTGTGAATCCACTAACTGAGTAGGAATCTCACCTAAAAACACCGATGGTTTCTGGTGTAATGTTGTACCGTATAACTGCCTCTGTTTCGCGTGCGTAATAATCAAACGCTTTCTAGCCCGTGTGATGCCAACGTACATCAATCGACGTTCTTCTTCGAGGTTCGCATTTTTGCTTGGAAACAACCCTTGCTCCAATCCAATCAAAAACACGGTATCAAATTCCAATCCCTTAGATGCGTGGAAAGTCATCAGTTGAACGCCCACCCCTTTATCTTCTTCATTAGACAAACACGCATGAGCTAGAAACTGTTCATGACTGCTCAAGTCCAGCGAATCATCAACATTAAACGTTTTGGCAAGCTGTAACAATTCATCCAAATTATCCAATCGGTCTTGCCCATCATCACTACGTTCAAACCAGCCAATCAAACCTGTTTCATGGATGATAAACTGCACGGCTTCAACTAACGGTAATGCAGGTATCACGTCATGTAGGCGTTTAATCAATGCCATAAATTCAGTCACCCCTTGCAAGGCTTTACCATTCAACGCATTCGTACCGACAACACTTTCCAATACTTGCCAGTAAGAGAAATTCTTAGCCGTCGCATAATTTGAAATACGTTGTTTAGTGGCAAGTCCAATACCACGAATTGGTGTATTGATGCAGTAATCAAACGCCCCGTTATCATGACAATCTAAAGCCAGTTGCAGATAACACAGTACTAGCTTGATTTCCTTGCGGTCATAGAAACGTTGACCTTTCGCCACGAAGTACGGAATCTGAGCTTGCATAAGCATTTGCGCTATCACATCACTTTGATAATTGGTTCGATACAGCACAGCGATTTCATTTAACACCTGACCATTCGCCTGACATTTGGCGATTTCAGACGCAATGTAACTTGCCTCTTTTTCATCATCATTGGCAGAAAACAAGGTGATTTTGTCACCCATCGCATTCTCCGTGCGTAACACCTTGCTCATGCGTTGTTTGTTATTAGCAATGACTTTGTTAGCGGCATCGAGTATCGTTTGGCTACAACGGTAATTCTGCTCTAATTTCACCAGTTCGTGATTAGGATAATCAGCTTGAAACGTCGTCATGTTTTCAACGACAGCACCTCTAAAGCCATAAATACTTTGATCGTCATCACCAACGATAAATAAGTTCTGTTTAGGCATCGTGAGTAATTTCAAGAAATCAAACTGAATTTTGTTCGTGTCTTGACATTCGTCTACCAGCACATAGTCAAACTTGTTTTGGTAATGCAACAGCAGTTTCGGATTCTCACGCAGTAACTCATACGAGCGCAGTAATAATTCGCCAAAATCCATCATGTTGTTTTCAGTGCAATGTTTTTCATAAGCCCAATACAACTGTTCAAACATATTGTCAGATTCAATAGCGCGTAAGGCTTTATCCTTTTTAGCATTGATAAAACTCACTACTTTTCGTGCATCGAGTTCAATGTTTTTAGATTCGAGCAACCGTTTGATAATGCTGGTTTGTTGGGATTGTGAAATCACCTTGAACTTGTTTTTGATGTGCATGACAAGTATTTTGAAACAGAGTGAGTGAAATGTACCAAGCCACATACCACTT
>CAINDC010000005.1 GCA_903847275.1 uncultured Pseudomonadota bacterium | reverse complement strand
TTACGCGAAAATGGAAACATCGAACACCTGGAATGGCTCTTGGTTTAACTAACCAAACGTTGACGTGGCGTTTTTTATTCGTTGCTCCGATACCGCTAACCCATTGAAAAATATCACCTGCATTGGTTTGTGGGGACTATCTAAATTCGCGTTGCAAGATGGTCAATTGGCAAAATCAAATCTTTAATGCCTAAACGTGCTTGCATTTCTTTACCGCGATCATTTGCCGCTTGCGCTGTGGATAAAATTGAGCAATTACCATGCTGATAGACACGAATGCCATTTTCAGGGCGTTCCATGTAACCGACTACATTTTGCGTATAAGGCGATGGTTTAGAAATACTGACGTTTAGTGGCAAATCCAAATCTGCTAATTGCCCAATTGGAAAAAAACGAAATTCGCGTTCTTGTTGCAATGCCACGACTTCATGGCGATTGGTCGTTAATAAAATTTCACCTAAATAACGACTGTGTGAACGTCTTGCACCAACAGGATACAAATCATTCAAACTTCTAAAAATATCGTTGTGGCTTGCTTGCTTCACTTCACGCAGCAAAATATCAGGCGAATTCATATCAATGCGTAAAACGTGCGTGTAATGTTTTTCGCTGTCGAGCGTGACTAAGTATTCATACGGTGTCATCAACGCTAATTCAGTAATGTATTCGACAGAATTACCAGGTTCAACGCTAATCATCAGAGCTTCAATACCGCCAATCATGTCGGTTAAACCACTGCTGTCACGTTCGGTTAATAACCGATATACATATTCTTCAAAAAACTCTGAATTTTTTTTATTGCCAAAACGCGGCATATTTGTTGAACAAATCATAAAGTTTCCTAAAAATTTAAATTAAGGTTTCCAACGCAAATCTAACGTCATCGGGAAACGTGGATTAACGGTTTCGGGTTGAATCAACATTTCGCCTGCGCTGTGTCCGTGACTCCAAAAACGTGAGCAACGACGCGCTTCCGCTTCATTGGCGTTAATCGGGAACGTGTCGTAATTGCGTCCGCCTGGATGGTCAACGTGATAAGTGCAACCGCCAATCGAACGTCCGTTCCAACTATCATAAATATCAAACACAACGGGCGCGTGCCGTCCAATAGTTGGGTGCAATGAAGATGGTGGCGACCACGCTTTGAAACGTACTGCCGCGACAAATTCACCTGGAACGCCCGTTGGATGCAACGGCACAACTCGACCATTGCAAACCACTTGATGACGATTTCCAATCATGCCAGTAACTTTTACTTGCAAACGTTCAACTGATGAATCGACATAACGCGACATTCCCGAACCTGTGACTTCTTCACCTAAAACGTGCCAAGGTTCAATCGCTTGCCGTAATTCGAGTTGCACACCGTCATAAACAACGCTGCCATAACGCGGGAATCGGAATTCCATAAATGGCGCAAACCATTCATTTTCAATCGCATAACCCGAATTCTGCAAATCGCGGCAAATATCGCGCATGTCTTGTTCAATGAAATACGGCAACATAAAACGGTCATGCAACGCGGTATCCCAATAAACCAATTTACCTTGAAGTGGATTTTTCCAAAATTTCGCCACCAAAGCGCGTAACAATAACGATTGCAATAAATTCATTTGATAATGCGGCGGCATTTCAAAAGCGCGTAATTCCAATAAACCTAAACGCCCCGTTGCCGAATCGGGCGAATACAATTTATCAATACAAAATTCAGCACGATGTGTATTGCCTGTAACATCAATCAATAAATTTCTGAGTAATCTGTCCACAAGCCAAGGCTGATTATTTTCAACACCGGCTTGTAATTTTTCGTCCATTTGCTTAAACGCAATTTCGAGTTCGTACAAATTATCATCACGCGCTTCATCAACACGCGGGGCTTGACTGGTTGGCCCGATAAATTGTCCTGAAAATAAATAAGACAACGCGGGGTGTTGTTGCCAATACGTTATTAAACTTTTTAACAAATCCGGACGACGCAAAAATGGACTATCAGCAGGTGTTGCACCACCTAACGTGATGTGATTTCCTCCGCCTGTTCCCATGTGACGACCATCAAGCATGAATTTTTCTGCACACAAACGAGTTGCTCGTGCCATTTCATACAATTTTTGGGTACGTTGTTCGAGAATTTCCCAACTTGAAGACGGGTGGATATTGACCTCAATCACACCAGGGTCAGGCGTAACCGAGAATGACAGCATTCTTGAATCACGCGGCGGCGGATAACCTTCTAAACGCACAGGTTGATTAAGTTTTTGAGCGCAACTTTCAATTGCGGCGACTAATTCCAACCACGATTCCAAATACATCAACGGCGGCATAAAGACATGCAAAAAACCATCGCGAATTTCTAAAACCAACGCAGTGTGGATAACTTCTCTGGATTTGGGTTTGTTGTTGTAAGCCTTTGGTAAGGGATATGCACTCGATTTGTGCAACGGAAAATCCGAAAGTGTCGAACGTTTTTCAAACGGGTCACGTTCTGGCTCTCTCTCAACATCTTCTGGTATTACCCAAGGCAAACTATTAAGCGGCAAACGCAACCCTGCTGGCGAATCACCTGCTAACAAATACAATTTATCGTGTCTTAACGGCCACGCGCTCGATTCCCAACTGACATTTGTACCGCCAACGGCTTTTAACGGCAAAACATACGCCATCACCGATGTCACACCGTCACGCAATTGTTTCGCTAAATTGCTACGAATATCAGGGCGTTTTAAATCGTGTTTATGCGGATCGATGTTGCCAGGCAAACGGCTTTCTTCGTTAATCGTAATCCAAGGGTCTTCGTAAGCGGGCATTCCATAACTTGAATTTAAGCCCAAACGTTGAACCAACTGCACTGAAAAACGTTGCATCATTGATGCTGGAATTTCTGTGGGAGTGTTGCCGATTAAGGCTTTATCGCGCCAAATCGGCATTTTATCCACGCGCCAAAACACATTTAACGCCCAACGTGGCAACGGTTCACCTGGATACCATTTGCCTTGACCAAAATGCGTCACTTCACCCGACGTGAATTCGTCTTGCATTCGTTTCATTAAAACATTCGCAAGTTCCCATTTTTGTTGACCTAAAGCTTCGATGTTCCATTCTGCGCCGTCCATATTATCGACAGATACAAAAGTCGGTTCGCCGCCTTGTGTTAAACGCACATCACCTGCTTGTAATTCGGCATCAACGAATAAACCTAACGCACGAATTTTGTCCCATTCTCTTTCGGTAAAAGGTTTTGTCACACGCGGGTCTTCAAACATTCGCGTGACATACATTTCAACATCAAGATTGGATTCACAAATGCTGGTCATGCCCGTAATAGGCGCGGCAGATGTGGGTGTTGCTGAAACCGCAAGCGGTATATGTCCTTCACCAGTTAATAAACCAGACGTTGCATCTAAACCGACCCAACCTGCACCAGGAATATAGGCTTCACACCAAGCGTGTAAATCAGTGAAATCGGCTGTTGGTCCTTCTGGTCCATCGAGCGGTTTTTCATCGGCAGTAAGTTGAATTAAATAACCCGATACAAAACGCGCTGCAATGCCCAAATTCCGCAGAATCTGAACCAGCAACCACGCACTATCACGACATGAACCTGACTTTTTAGCTAAGGTTTCTTCACAGGTTTGAACACCAACTTCCATGCGAATTAGATACGAAACTTGTAAATAGACTTTCTGATTCACATAAACCAAAAAGTCGGTCATGTTGATGTCAGCAGGTAAATGTTTTTTGAAAAGACTTAACCAGTCTTTCATTAAAATTCCCGCTGTTTCAGTTTCTAAAAACGGAGCTAATCCAACTTTTAACGTATCGGGATAATCGAAAGGAAAATGATTCGCCCAATCTTCAACAAAAAATTCAAACGGGTTAATTACCGTCATATCTGCAAGCAAATCAACGGTAATATCCATGTCGCGCGTCGGTTCGGTGAACGTGACTCGCGCAATAAAATTGCCGTAAGAATCTTGTTGCCAATGAATAAAATGCTTTTCAGGTTTGACACTTAATGAATACGCTAAAATTGGCGTTCTACTGTGAGCCGCTGGGCGCAAACGAATTTCATGCGGCGTAGCGACAACGGGGCGATCAAACACATAATGTGATTTATGATGCAATGCAACGCGAATAGTCATAATGGTCAACTCGTAAAAATTTTATGTTGAAAAATGACGAAACCGATAATTAACTTAACCAGTTGGGATTAGGCAGCGACGCAAAAACATTGCGTAGACCATCGCACCAGTTGTGACTGATTTGTGAAAAATACGGGTCGTCTTGGGTAATATGTTGAAAATCTAATTGAAAACTGTTGTGTTTGTAACAAACCAAATCAATCGGAAAGCCGACAGATAAATTGCTACGCATGGTGGAATCAAAGGACACCAACATACATTTCACGGCATCGTTTAGCGGTGTTTCTGGTCTTATCACTCTATCAATAATTGGTTTGCCATATTTGGTTTCACCAATTTGAAAATACGGATTTTCTTCGCTAACTTCGATGAAATTCCCTTCGGCATAAATCAAAAACAAACGCATAGGTTCATTTTTTATTTGTCCGCCAACAATAAAATTGACCGTTGAATCAATATTTTTTTGTGTTAAAAAAATCGCGTCACGCTCTCGCACTTCTCTTAAACATTCGCCGAGTAATTGCGCGACATCAAACATAGATTCAGCGTTTAAAATGTTACGGCGTTCGGGATGACGGCTATGTTGTTCTACTAGATTGATTGTCGTTTGAGTAATCGAAAGATTGCCCGAACTTAAAACGACAATGGCTCGATCATTGGCATTAAAAAAATGGCGCATTTTTTTAAAACTCGAAATTTGATCAATTCCCGCATTGGTTCTTGAGTCAGAGGCGAATACCATTCCAGCATTCAGCTTCAAAGCTACACAGTAAGTCATAGTTATAATTATTTTAGGTTTGTTGTTGCGATTGCCCCGCGCTGCGAATAGGTAATGTTTCAAATCGATCTTGACGCGCTAAATACGCATTACGAATGTTTTGACTTAATGAATAAGTTTGACCTAAAAAATGAGTCAGATATTCATGAAGACCTTCTTCAAAAATATCTTCAATAAGACCAAAATGCAGCGCGGCATGTAATTCGCCAGCACTTCGACGTGCTTCTTTGCCTGCTGAACCGTTAATTTCAAGTAAAGCGTCTTCCACTTCATTCATACAGGCGTGTAACGAACGTGGCATATCGTCCCTTAAAATCAGTAATTCAGCAACTCGCAAGGGTGAAATGACATCACGGTAAATTTTGCGATAGGCTTCAAACGCGCTGACTGATTTAAGCAACGACCCCCATTGATAATAATCAGCTGAACTGCCTACATTTTCTTTTTCCGTTAGCAAAATGTGATATTTCACGTCAAGCAAACGGGCTGTGTTATCAGCACGTTCTAAAAACGTGCCTAACTTAACAAAACTCAAGGCAATATCTTTAATAATTGTGCCTAACGTCACGCCACGAAATAAATGTGAACGGTCTTTAACCCAATCAAAAAAATCCGAAAATTTTTCATCATTCATATCTATTTGCTTTGATAAACGATTTAGTTCCAACCATGTTGCGTTGATAATTTCCCACATTTCAGAGGTAATTGCGCTGCGAGCGGTGCGGGCGTTTTCACGCGCCATTTTTAAACAGTTGTAAATACTGGAGGGATTATCTGGGTCAAGTGCCATGTAATGCGTCACCGCATCAGCACGCGCTAAACCGTGTTTTTCTTCATAACCCGAAGCGCAACCTGTGATATTTAAAGGCGCGTACCACAAATACGCTTCTGTTCCTTCAACATCTAAAGGCAATAAAGACGAGCGATGCGCGACATCTAAAACACGGGCGATATTTTCTGCGCGTTCAATATGACGTGCCATCCAAAATAAATTGTCTGCTGTACGAGATAGCATTTTAGTCCTCCAAAACCCAAGTATCTTTCGTGCCGCCACCTTGTGACGAATTCACCACCAATGAACCTTCGCTGAGTGCAACGCGCGTTAAACCGCCAGCTACTAGACGAATGTCTTTGCCAGATAAAACAAACGGACGTAAATCAACATGACGCGGTGCAACGCCTGATTCCACTAAGGTTGGACACGTTGATAAGGCTAAAGTCGGTTGCGCGATAAAATTCGCAGGGTCTTTTAAAATACGTTGTTTGTAGGTTTCAATTTCGGCTTTTGAGCTAGTTGGCCCGACGAGCATTCCATAACCGCCTGAACCTTGAACTTCTTTCACCACTAATTCAGGCAAATGCGCTAAGGCGTATTTCAAATCGTCTTTTTCACTCAAACGCCACGTTGGTACATTCGACAACAACGGCGTTTCACCTAAGTAAAATTTAATCATGTCGGGAACATAAAAATACGTCGATTTATCGTCGGCAACACCTGTTCCCACGCCATTTGTCAGCGAAACATTGCCGCTGCAATACGCATCTAATAAACCTGGAACGCCAAGTGTGGAATCGGGACGGAAAACGAGTGGATCCAGAAAATCATCATCAACGCGACGATAAATAACGTGGACTTGTTGCGGGCCATCGGTGGTGTGCATATAGACTTTTTGTTGATGGACGAATAAATCTTGTCCCTCAACCAGTTCAACACCCATTTGGCTCGCTAAAAAAGCGTGTTCAAAATACGCGCTGTTATACGAACCTGGTGTCATCACAACAATCGTTGGATTACTGATGTTTGAAGGCGCGGATTCACGCAATGTGTCGAGCAACATTTGCGGATAATGTTCAACGGGTTCAACGGCATGACTAGCAAATAATTCGGGAAATAAACGCATCATCGTATTGCGATTTTCCAACATATACGACACGCCCGAAGGTGTCCGCAAATTGTCTTCTAAAACGTAAAAATCATTTTCAGCGACCCGCACCAAATCAATGCCTGCAATTTGTGCATAAACCTGATTTGGCAAATTCACGCCTTGCATTTCGGGGCGATACAAGGCGTTTTCAAGCACTTGTTTTTTGCTAATTACGCCCGCTTTAATGATTTCTTGTTCATGATAAATATCGTGCAAAAAAGCATTGAGCGCATGCACACGTTGTTTGATACCTAATTCAAGTCGTCGCCATTCCGAACCACTGAAAATACGCGGCACAATATCAAACGGAATCAATCGTTCAGAACCTGCCGATTCGCCATAAACCGCAAACGTGATGCCTAAACGTCTAAATAATAATTCGGCTTCCGCGCTTTTACGTTCTAGCGTGCTAGTCGATAAATTACTTTGCCAATGTTGGTAATGTTGGTAAATATCACGAATTTTTCCATCATCAATATGCATTTCGTCGAAATAATTGGTTGCTTGAGTATTCATGGCTTGCCTAAAATAAATTAACTTTATTTAAGTAATTGCAATCGATATGCCAGTTTTATTTTTAGGGGAAAACCTAGAGAATACAGGCTTTTTAGCAGATATAGTTGATGGTGAAAATTGAAAAAAAGGCTTTTCACTATTTTATCTGCACCAAATAAATCAATTTACTTTTAAATGCACCATTTTGGTATGCTGTTGACATCCTCCACGCCCTAAATTTCATCCGCTTCTACGCTGATCACGCTACAATTTTTAGGACACATTTTTAACAGAAGTCTGATAGTTGAGGCAACTCTTGCCATGACTGGTCGTGTAACGATGTTAGGCCACCCGATTACCCACAATTTCAAAAATGATGGATGATAGTGATTTTGTGTAATAAAAATGAATTGGGGAGGTGTTTCAATTTTGTGGATGCGCCTGAAATTTTCTGTAAAAATATCTTCATATTGAAACAGGAATTTGAAAATGGCGATGATTGAAGTGAAATGCCCGATGTGTAGACAAACGGATGTCGTAAAACACGGTGTAGACGCAAAAGGAAAGCAACGTTTTGTATGTCGGAATCGTACTTGCATAAAGAAAACTTTTCAGCTCGA
>CAINDC010000004.1 GCA_903847275.1 uncultured Pseudomonadota bacterium | reverse complement strand
TTGTAATTTAGCGAAATTCAAGAAAAACAAACGAGGGGTAAAAAAACCAAAAGTGGACATAAAGCTCGATAAAAGTACACCTCACGTTTCTACTCTAAAACGACTTTCTGGCAATGCGTAAAAAACACCTTGAAAGGGCTGGTGTGCGGATTTATTACCAATCACTGACAACAATTAAAGACGGGAATCAAATTTATTATGTTTACTAAAACTAAAGTGAAGTATTTTTTTGCCGTATTAGCTTTTTCAATTTTTTTGAGTGAAACGCTGATTATGTTATTTCTTAATAGTGGGATTTTACCGCCTATGTCGGAATTGAATTCCGCGCTATTAGATGCGACTTTGCTGTTATTTCTGACTTTTCCGATGCTTTATTTCTTTGCATTTTTACCCCAAATTCGCACCGCTAAAATGCTTTTTGATAAGCAAGCTAAACTGATGAAGATGAATGAAGAACTCAATAATAAAAATCAAGAATTGCAGCTTCATTCGGCTGAAAAAGTAATGCGTGAGGTTGAATTTGCGATTGTTCAAATTAAAAATATCGAGAAAGAAAAACACAATCATGAACTGATTATGCTAAATGAGTCACTTTTAGCGGCGAATTTAGAATACACAAGAATTAACGAAGCGTTGACGTTGCAAAATATAGAAACTGAAAAACGTACTATCGAACTCTTTTTGTCTTATGAGCAAAATACACTCTTGAATCTCCAAGTTAATCACATGCAAAAGGTAGAAAGTATTGGACGAATGACTTCTGGTATTGCTCACGATTTCAATAACATTTTGACCTGTATGCTGGGCTATAACGAAATGAATCAATACATTTCTGATGAAGTTGACAATAAAGATTCATTACATCATGACCTTAAAAACAACATAAAACAGATTGATAAAGCGGGGCAAAAAGCTATTTCATTAATTAAAAAAATGCTGTCCTTTTGTCACCACGACAACCTAATCAAAATGTCGAGTACCTTATTTTTGCAAGAATCCATCATCGACGTATTAGAAATGCTACGTCCTGCATTAACTAATCGAATTAAAGTTAATTTTCATCGTTGTGACATCGGTAGCGAGTGCGGCATTTGCCCAAATCAAAAAAAATGCGATACCCGCATTCAAATAGAATCGATTGATTTACAACAAATCCTGACAAATTTAGCCATCAATGCCCGTGATGCAATAAAAGAATATGGTGGGATGATTACTTTTTCAACGCAAAAAGTGACCAACATAAATGCCTGTTGTGTGGCGTGTGCAACCGCAATAGAAGGTGATTTTGTAGAATTGTGTGTATCGGATAATGGTTCAGGTATTAATCCAGAAATTATTAGTCGTCTTTTTGATCCATTTTTCACCACCAAACCACAAGGTGAAGGAACGGGATTAGGTTTATCCGCAGTGAGTAATTTAGTACATCAAGCAGGTGGGCATATTTTAGTTGATTCAAATCAAAGTGAATTCAATCACCACACCGCGTTTAGATTGCTCTTTCCACCCATTCCAGAGCTTGAAATAAATTGAAATTTTTGAAATACAAAATTGACTAAATTAAAATGTCTGTTTTTTCCTAAAAGCCAAAAGCCAAAAGCCAAAAGCCAAAAGCCAAAAGCCAATAAATAATTAAACATATATTATGAACGCGATGAATCCTGAGAAAAAATATTCAATTCTTATTATCGATGATGATTCTATAAACATTCGGTTGCTCGCTGATATTCTTAATGAATACAAAATTTTATTTGCGACAGAAGGAGAAAAGGGAATTGCGCTGGCGGTTGAACAACAACCTGATTTGATTTTGTTAGACGTTGTAATGTCTGGCATGAACGGTTATGAAGTCTGTGAAAAATTAAAAGCCAATCCACTGACAAATAAAATTAGCATTATTTTCATCACAGGTTATTTAATTGCCAACCCGTTTGAAATAGGTGCGGTAGATTATATTCATAGACCATTTGAACCCGCGATTGTCAAAGCACGAGTAAAAAATCAGATTGAATTACAAGTTTTACAAGAAACAAATCTTATGTATTCCGAAAGTCTGATTGTCGCTAATGAAGAACTTCATGCTAAAAATATCGCAACCCAAAAAACTGCCGCCATATTGCTGCGACTTAAAACAGGTTTGGATAATCTTAGTACAGGCGTGACTATTGCTGATAATGATCGCGTTGTGACTTATGTTAATTCTTCAGCAGTGCAATTATTTAACAAGGTTGAATCGAATATCCGCCGAGATATCCCCGCGTTTAGTGTTGAAAATTTAGTCGGTACAAACATAGATTTATTTCATAAAACCCCTTTGTATCAAAAAAATTTGCTGGCTGATTTTCAATATACCGTTGAAGTGAATATGCCGTTAGGCGGTCACATTATGAACATCAAAGCGAGTCCAATCTTTGATGATGATGGCGAACGATTAGGTTCGGTTGCGGAATGGCGCGATATTACCGAAGAAGAAAGTCGCGTGGCTGAATTGGCTAAATCTCATGATCAAAATACCATTTTGAGCAAACAAATGAATCACATGCAAAAACTGGAAAGTATCGGGCGATTAACGTCGGGGATTGCTCATGATTTCAATAACATTTTGGGTTGTATTCTGGGTTACAACGAGATGACGGGTTATGCGATTGAAGATATTTATGACGGCAAATTGCGAGCTGAAATTGAAAATAACACTAAACAAGTTGATTTGGCGGGGAAACGGGCAGCGGATTTAATTAACAAAATGTTGACGTATTGCCGTCAAGATACGCAAAAAAAACAGATGGATATAAAGCCGACGAAAGCTGTCATTCAAGAGGTTTTGGGAATGTTGAAACCTGCATTAACCAGCCGAATTGAAATTCAAGCACTATTGGAATGTGAAGATATTATTCAAATTGATGCCACCGATTTACATCAAATTTTGACAAATTTGGCTATCAATTCGCGTGATGCGATGAAAGAACACGGCGGTATGATTAAATTTTCATTGAGAAAAATAACAAACATTTCCGCATATTGTCTGGCGTGTGCGGGTGTTGTTAAAGGCGATTTTATTGAATTGAGCGTGGCGGATAACGGGACAGGAATTGACCCCGAAATTATTAGTCGTGTTTTTGATCCTTTTTTCACCACAAAAGCACAAGGCGAAGGTACGGGATTAGGTTTATCGACAGTGAGTGGAATTATTCACCAGTCAAACGGACATATTTTGATTCATTCAAAATCAACAAAAGAACATCACGGCACCACATTTAGAATGTTATTTCCGTGTGATTCGCTCGCTGATTAAAAAATGAAGCGATAACATTTTCGGTGGAAAATGTTATCGCAAAAACTAAGACAAGCTGTGATAACCCGTTTCTTCATGCAGTGCGATGTCCAAACCTTGAACTTCATCGTCACTGGTGACACGCAATCCAATCCACGCATCTAAACCTTTTAAAATCCCGTAACTAAACGTTGCACTCCAAACGGCTGTGACTAAAACTGCCAACGTTTGAACGCCGACTTGCTGGGAAATCGTTACGCCTTCGTGCAAACCTAAACCACCAAATTGTGTTGCTGCAAAAACGCCCGTTAAAATCGAGCCAATAACACCACCCACACCGTGAACTGGAAAAACATCGAGTGAATCATCGATTTTCAATTTACGTTTGACGATTTGTGTCGCGTGAAAACACACAAAACCAGCCGTTACACCAATCACCAATGCGCCGAATGTACCAACATAACCTGACGCAGGTGTAATTGTACCTAAACCTGCCACCATTCCTGTCACGATACCTAAAACGCTTGGTCTACCGTATTTTTGCCATTCGATTGTCATCCATGTTAATGAACCCGCTGCCGCTGCAATGTGCGTAACTAAAATTGCCATTCCAGCCCGACCATCTGAAGCCAACGCGCTACCGCCGTTGAATCCAAACCAGCCAACCCACAACATTCCCGCACCTGTGACAACCATTGTCATATTATGAGGAGGCATAGCGATTTGTGGAAAGCCTTTTCGTTTGCCCAAAACTAAAGCGGAAACTAATGCGGCAACGCCTGCATTGACATGAATGACAATGCCACCTGCAAAATCTATCGCGCCCATTTTCGCCAACCAACCGCCACCCCAAATCCAATGGCAAATTGGCATATAAACCAAAATCAACCACAATCCGCTAAACCAAAGCATGGCTGAAAATTTCATTCGTTCCGCAAAACCACCGACAATTAACGCTGGCGTGATAATCGCAAACGTCATTTGAAACATGAAATACACGGTTTCAGGAATGTCGCCGATTAAATTAGTTGTCGTAATATCGGGTAAAAATGCTTTCGCAAAACTACCAATCCACGCTTGCGATTCACCACCGTCCGCATAAATTAAACTATAAACACCAGCCAGCCATAAAAGCGAAACTAAACAAGTAATCGCAAAACATTGCATCAAAACGGACAGCACGTTTTTACCGCGAACCAAGCCGCCATAAAACAACGAAAGCCCTGGAATTGTCATAAACAAAACCAAGGCTGTTGAGGTTAGAACCCATGCGGTATTCGCTTGATTCAATTCTGCGGCAAAAACATTTTGCGGCAAAACAAAAAAAGACGCTGCAAAAAGCAGCGTCCCAAAATTAACTTTCTTTTGCATAATTCTTTAGATTGCTTCTTCGCCTGTTTCGCCAGTACGAATACGGATAACTTGCTCTAAATTCGACACGAAAATTTTTCCGTCACCGATTTTTCCTGTGTTCGCTGCTTTAACAATAGTTTCAACCGCTTTATCAACAATATCGTCAGCAACGGCAATTTCTAATTTAACTTTTGGTAAAAAATCGACAACATATTCTGCGCCGCGATAAAGTTCAGTATGTCCTTTTTGACGACCAAAACCTTTTACTTCGGTAGCTGTTACTCCTGCAACACCAATTTCTGATAAGGCTTCACGAACGTCGTCCATTTTGAATGGTTTAATAATAGCTGTGATAAGTTTCATAAGTTTTCCGATTAAAAAAAGTAAAAAGAAGTGATTAAAAACTGCATGGCAATCATAACCACTTCTACACAAAAATTATAGGTGGTAAGCAGTTTCGCCGTGTTCTGAAACGTCCAAACCTTGGCGTTCATATTCTTCACTGACACGTAAACCAACAATCATGTCTACGATTTTATAAGCGGCATAAGAAACCACAGCTGACCAAATGACGGCAACCGCGACACCCCAAAATTGACTGATAAATTGTGCGCTGAAATTATATTCAGCTGTCGCATTTGCCACATAATCCCAAACGCCTGTACCGCCTAACGCTGGATTTGCAACAACAGCTGTTCCTAATGCACCTAAAACCCCACCGACACCGTGAACACCAAATGCGTCGAGAGAATCATCGTATTTCAATTTAGTTTTTAAGGTCGTCACCGCCCAAAAACAAACGGAGCCTGACACTAAACCTAAGAAAATTGCGCCCATCACACCAGACCAGCCACAAGCGGGCGTAATCACCACTAAACCTGCGATTGCACCAGAAGCTGCGCCTAACATACTTGGTTTTCCACGCATTAACCATTCTGCACTCATCCACGATAAAGTCGCAGCTGCTGTTGCAAGTAATGTGTTAAGAAAAACCAAAGTTGCTAAACCGTTCGCTTCTAAATTTGAACCAACGTTAAAGCCAAACCAACCGACCCATAATAATGATGCGCCAATCATAGTCATCGTAACACTGTGTGGTGCGAGAGATTCACGTCCAAAACCAATACGTTTGCCAATTAACAAACTACCAACTAGCCCTGCAATACCTGCGTTGATATGAACAACTGAGCCACCTGCAAAATCTAACGCACCTTTTTGGAATAAGAAACCCGCTGTGGCAGTTGCAGCTTCAGCTGCAGCAGCATCGGTGTAAGCGTCAGGACCTGTCCAATACCAAACCATGTGCGCTAATGGCAAATAAGAGAATGTGAACCAAATCGCGGTAAATAATAAAACCGCCGAAAATTTAATCCGTTCCGCAAATGCACCAATGATGATTGCTGGGGTAATCGCTGCGAATGTTAATTGAAATGCCACATAAGCAAATTCAGGAATCGCAACGCCTTTGCTAAAAGTCGCGGCTAACGAGTCAGGGGTAATACCTTTCAAAAATGCTTTACTCAAGCTACCAAAAAACGCATTACCTTCAGTGAAGGCGACGCTGTAACCATAAATCACCCACAAAATCGCTATCATTGAGAAGATAACAAACACCTGCATCAGAATCGACAACATATTTTTAGCGCGAACCATGCCGCCATAAAATAATGCCAACCCTGGAATAATCATCAAAATAACTAAAATTGTCGAAATCATGACCCAGGCGGTGTCGCCTTTATTTACAGTCGGTGCGATAACTTCGTCGGCAAAACTCAATGCACTTGCGCTAAGTAATGATAATGAAATGAAACTACGCAAAAATGTTTTCATATTTCCGCCTTCGTAAATTAGAAAGTGATTGAGAAATCAGTCGAGAATAAAAATTGGTCTTGTTTTGCGTTACCGAATGGACGTGAACCATCCGCTACGTCATAACGAATATTCGGACGTAAATTCAACCAAACTGTTGGTTTATAAGTGACACCAGCTGTCACAGCGTAATACGTTGAAGCAACACAGCTTGCTGCAAAGTTTGCTGCGTAACTAACACCTGTGTTGTCAGTGGCTGCACCAACACGACCTGGTGAACAAACACGGAAACCATTTTGATCTCTGAACCATTCACCACGAATACCAGCGGTTACTTTATCAGTTACGTCATAAGTTAAATGCGTGTTAATACCATACCATTCAGCATCAATGGCATTTGCAACGCCATTCGTCCAATCGTAGGTGTTGTTTGCAAAACCATGATCATGTTGCAACATTAAGTGTGTTTTGTCTGTAATGTTGTGTTTTAAAACGATGCTGTAAAGTGCAAATGTGGAATTGTTTTTTTCCGATGCGCCAGCGTAAGTACCGCTTATGTTTGCAGAAGTACCTTTGTCCGTACTTGTCCAAGTTACACCAGCTAAACCACCCCAATTTCCAAGTTGTTTATCAAAACCACCATCCCAACCACCTGTTGCACTGCCTGTTGTCGCGCCACCCATTACTGACCAGTTGGAATTCACTGCATAATTTCCCATTACACCTGTATGTGTAAATGGTTCGCCATATTGCATGGTGTAAGCGTGTGTGTAGAAAAAATTGTCTGGTGCAGGAACAGTTTCATAACCGATTGGCGTATAAAAATGACCCGCTTTGATATTTAAACCATTGCCGATTGGAACATAGGCTTCAGCATAGGCTTGTGGCAATGCTAAATCGTAAAAACGATTATTGTTGCCGCCATTGAGCATTCCTAAATCCCAATGATTACGATTCATTGGAGATGCGCTATTTATGTCAAATGCAGGCACTCCGTAGGCTTGTGTGAAAATCGAATCCGTTCCAAACATCACATCAAAACGCCCACCAAAATCCCAACCTGTACCTTCCGTTGCGACAGCGCGTTGAATGAAAAGATTTAATTGATTCAGTTGCACTTCGCTATCACGGTCGCCAAATGTGACTGGTCCATTAAAACCATTTGCTGGATTTGAGGCATTGTAAGTAATACCTGCATTTGCCCAACCACCTACTGTGATGCCATTTTTTTTGAATAATGAAGTTTCGTTAGCGTCGTAACCTGTTAAATCTGCAATCGCGCCAGCGTGAACATTAGTAATTAAACCCGCTACTAATAAACCACCCGCCAATGCTCGATTCATGCGGAATTTATGCGCTTTTTTTCTTGTTTTCATAGTAAAAATCCTCTTTTGTTTAAATATATAAATTTGAATACGCAGATATTGTGCCAGTAATAAAAAACAATAAAAACAATTGGTTAAAATTACCGATGTTCAATTTAGGCGGATGTTCGCACCACAATGACGCAAAAGTGAATGTTTTATGTTTTATTTCAGTGCAAGCCTGACAAAAAACACGTCTTTTCTAACGATATTTTTTTTAGTGGCTACATTTAAAAAAAATGGTATCGTTATCGCGGTTGTGAATAAACGCACCGTTTTTTCAATAAAAATTATTAGGAGAGGCATTAAATGTCTGTAGCAAACGTACTCAAATTGATTAAAGACAACGAAGTAAAATTTGTTGATTTCCGTTTTTGTGATACTCGCGGCAAAGAACAACACGTTACTTTCCCCGCACACACTATTGATGAAGATACTTTTGAAGACGGCAATATGTTTGACGGGTCTTCTATCGCTGGTTGGAAACACATTAACGAATCTGACATGGTTTTAATGCCTGATCCAAGTACAGCGGTAATGGATCCTTTTTTTGATGACAACACGTTAATCATTCGTTGTGACATCGTCGAACCTAAAGATATGCAAGGTTACGAACGCGATCCACGTTCTTTGGCAAAACGTGCCGAAGCTTATTTAAAATCTACAGGCATTGCAGACACCGCGTTCTTCGGTCCAGAAAACGAATTCTTCATTTTTGATGATGTTCGTTGGGGTGCAGATATGAGCGGCACTTTCTTCAAAATTGATTCTGAAGAAGCAGGTTGGAATGCTGAGAAAGTTTATCCAGATGGCAACACAGGACACCGTCCAGGCATTAAAGGTGGTTATTTCCCTGTGCCACCCGTTGATTCATTCCAAGATATGCGTTCAGCAATGTGCCAAACATTGGAATCAATGGGTCAAGTCACTGAAGTTCATCATCACGAAGTTGCAACTGCGGGTCAATGTGAAATCGGCGTGCGTTTCAATACCTTAGTGAAAAAAGCGGACGAAGTTTTAGAATTAAAATACGTCATCGCAAACATCGCTCACGCTTATGGCAAAACAGCGACTTTCATGCCGAAACCAATGGTGGGCGATAACGGTAGCGGTATGCACGTTCACCAATCGTTAGCGAAAGATGGTAAAAATTTGTTCACAGGTGATTTGTACGGTGGTTTGTCTGAAACGGCGCTTTATTACATCGGCGGTATCATCAAACACGCGAAAGCCTTAAACGCGTTCACAAACGCTTCAACCAACAGCTATAAACGTTTAGTACCAGGTTTTGAAGCTCCTGTTATGTTGGCTTACTCAGCGCGTAACCGTTCTGCGTCAATTCGTATTCCTTTCGTTCGTAACCCAAAAGGTCGTCGTATCGAAGTGCGTTTCCCTGATTCAACCGCAAACCCATACTTGGCGTTTTCTGCGATGTTGATGGCGGGCTTAGACGGTATTCAAAACAAAATCCATCCAGGTGAAGCGATGGACAAAGATTTGTACGACTTGCCACCAGAAGAAGAAAAAAATATCCCACAAGTTTGTCATTCTTTCGACCAAGCCTTAGATTCTTTGGACGCAGATCGCGAATTCTTGACTAAAGGTGGCGTATTTACTAACGACGTGATTGACGCTTACATTAAATTGAAAATGGAAGAAGTCACACGCTTGCGTATGAGTACACATCCTGTTGAATACGATATGTATTACAGCTTGTAAAAACTTTCGTTTGTAAGTTTATGTAAAAACGCCCCAGAAATGGGGCGTTTTTACATCTTCATTACTTTTATGCAGCTATATATATCAATGCCTATAGCTGTTTCGCTCTCGGTTGATTTTGTCGGGTATGACAGAATTTTGTCATTGAGCTTTGAGTTGTTCGAGTAACTACTTAGGGAGGTGTTTCAACTCTGTGGATATTTTAAAAATCAAATAGTTACAATATTTTTATGCGGCTTTCAGCGTATATTTTTTGCTAAAATTGACCAAAATTTATGCGTTAGAAATTAAAAATTTCAATAAAAATCCCCGCCGCAAGCGGCGGGGAATTAACCCGAAGAGATTAAAAATCATGCCGTTAAGTTTTTTACTGGTTGAATAAAATCAAAATAATGACATTGTCATTATTTTTTCTAGCCCTTTATTTTCAAGGCTTATATAGCATCCACAGAGTTGAAACACCTCCTGCATTTTATTGTGTCCCTGCAGCTGCTCATGAAGCATTATTGGAAAAACTAGATGATATAGAACTCAATGCAATTGCAGACCAACGTCTAAATAATGGTCAGGTATTCATTCGGGTTTCATTTGATGAGTTATGAGTTAGATTTTCACCCAGTCGCATGGAAAGAATGGCAATCTTTGGATTCAACAATTCGTGAAAAATTCAAACAAAAGTTGGCAGAACGTTTGAAGAACCCACATCACGCGCCGTCAAAATTATCAGGTCAAAAATCACGTTACAAAATTAAACTGCAAGCAATTGGCTACCGATTGGTTTATGAAATTCGAGATAATGAGCTGATAGTTGTTGTCATTTCAGTATGGATTTTTATTTTACTTATTCAACACAGGAACAAATATGACTTTAAAAAATGCGTTTTACGCTCAATCGGGTGGAGTAACCTCCGTGATTAACGCCAGCGCGTGTGGCTTGATTCAAACAGCACGATTAAATTCAGACAAAATCGGCATGGTTTACGCGGGTTTGAACGGAATTATTGGCGCGTTAAAAGAAGAACTTATTGACACAAGTTTGGAAAGTGACGCAGACATTGCTGCGCTACGTTTTACACCTGCGGGGGCATTTGGTTCGTGTCGCTACAAATTAAAAAGTTTAGACACAAACCGCGCAGAATATGAACGGCTGATTAACGTTTTCAAAGCGCATAACATTGGTTATTTTTTCTACAACGGCGGCGGTGATTCGCAAGATACCGCGCACAAAGTTTCACAAATTGGCGAGCAAATGGGTTATCCGTTGACGTGCATTGGTATTCCCAAAACAGTCGATAACGATTTACCTGTGACTGACAATTGCGCTGGATTTGGTTCTGTAGCGAAATATGTGGCCGTTTCAATGCGTGAAGCTAGTTTTGACGTAGCTTCAATGTGTGCGACATCGACGAAAGTTTTTGTGATGGAAGTCATGGGACGACACGCAGGTTGGATTGCGGCTGCGGGGGCGTTGGCAGCTGATGAAAATCACAATATTCCGTTAGTGATTTTGTTCCCAGAAGTGCAATTCAACGAAACCAAATTTTTAGCGGCTGTTGATGAAAAAGTGAAACAGTACGGCTATTGCTGCGTCGTAGTTTCTGAAGGTGTAAAAAATAGCGACGGGCAATTTCTTGCCGAAGCGGGTGGAAAAGATGCGTTTGGTCACGCGCAATTAGGTGGTGCTGCGCCCGTCATTGCAAATTTAATCAAAGAAAATTTGGGTTACAAATATCATTGGGCGGTAGCGGATTATTTGCAACGAGCGGCACGTCACATTGCCTCGAAAACAGATGTTGAACAGGCTTATGCGGTAGGAAAAGCAGCGATTGAATTTGCATTAGCTGGAAAAAATGCCGTGATGCCGACGATTGTTAGGACATCTGACGCACCGTATCACTGGGAAATCGGTAGCGTTGATTTAAAAGATGTAGCGAATGTCGAAAAAATGATGCCGCCTGAATTTATTAGTGCCGATGGTTTTGGAATTACGCCAGCGTGTCGGACATATTTGCAGCCACTCATTGAAGGTGAAGATTATCCGCCGTACAAAAATGGGTTGCCTGATTACGTCGTGTTGAAAAAATGTCTGGTTGCAAAAAAACTTCCAGAATTTGCAATCTAATTGAATCCAAAAGTACATTGACGAACGGACAGGAATCCAACAGAATCGCCCGTTAAAATCCTTTCAAAATTAAAAAAGAGAACTTAAATGCAAATTGTTTTAGCTAATCCACGCGGTTTTTGTGCGGGCGTAGATCGCGCCATTGAAATTGTTGAAAGAGCGATAAATGCCTTTGGCGCACCCATTTATGTTCGTCACGAAGTTGTTCATAACCGCACTGTGGTTGATGCACTAAAGGAAAAAGGTGCAATTTTTATCGAAGAATTAACCGATGTTCCAATGGGGTCAACGCTAATTTTCAGCGCACACGGCGTGTCTAAACAAGTTCAACAAGAAGCGAAAGAGCGTAATTTAACGGTTTTTGATGCCACTTGTCCGCTCGTAACAAAAGTTCACATTCAAGTTTCAAAACACGCCAAGGCGAATCGTGAAGTCATTTTAATTGGTCATGCTGGACATCCAGAAGTTGAAGGAACGATGGGGCAATATGAAAAACAATCTGAAAAAGGCGGCATTTATTTAGTTGAAACGCCTTCAGATGTTGAAAAATTAACGGTAAATCATCCCGACGATTTGGCATATGTCACACAAACTACGTTGTCGATGACAGATACAAAAATCATGGTAGATGCACTTCGTAAACGATTCGATTCGATTCAAGAGCAGAAAAAAGATGATATTTGCTACGCCACACAAAACCGCCAAGATGCGGTGCATGACTTAGCAAAAATTGCGGATATTATTTTGGTCGTCGGTTCACCAAATAGTTCAAACTCGAATCGATTGCGTGAAATTGCTGAGCAACTCGGAAAAACTGCGTACTTAATTGATACTGCAAAAGATATGAAACAAGAGTGGTTTTCAGCGACAAAAGCGGTTGGCGTAACGGCTGGCGCATCGGCTCCTGAAATCTTGGTACAAGAAGTTATTCAGCAGCTCAAATTGTGGGGAGGCGATGTAACAACTGAAATTCAAGGTATTGAAGAAAAAGTTGTTTTTTCATTACCACGCGAATTGAAAAATAAATCATGCTCGAATCATTAGACACAATTCGCATTGATAAATGGCTTTGGACAGCGCGTTTTTTTAAAACGCGCTCGTTAGCAAGTGAAGCCGTCGCAGGTGGAAAAGTCCATATTGATAAACAGCGTGTCAAACCAAGTAAAGAAATAAAAATTGGCGCAAAACTAGAAATTCATAAAGACGGTTTTGAATGGTTAGTGACAGTAACACGCATCGTGAAACAAAGGGTTTCGGCGAAAGAGGCGGCGTTGCTTTACGAAGAAAGCAATGAAAGTTTAGATAAGCGCGAAAAGCAAATTGAAATAAAACGAGATGAACGACGATTTTTAGGGTTTCAAAGGCCAGAACACAAGCCAAATAAGAAAAATCGGGACTTGATTCACCACTTTAAACGCGCCGCCGAATAAATCATAAACACGTTGGCGGTTTCGGTAAGCCTGCAATTAAACAAGTGTATTTCAGTGGTGATTCAGGAAATAAATTTTGTAAATAACGACTATTACCTTTCTCAATCCCTAACTTATTCGCAACAGCTTTAACGAAAATTCGAGTGTTTGGCAGATAATTGAATTGCATATAGTATTCGCGCATAAATAACACAATTTCCCAATGTGCAGGTGTTAAAACGATTTTGTTTTTTATTGCTAATTCGGAGGCAACAGTTTCATTCCAATCGCAATAATTAAATAAAAAACCTTGTTCGGTTAAATCTAGTTCCATGTTTGAATCGGCGTATTTTCGATAGTGAGTTGGACAAATTGAGCATAGTCAATGGGTGTAATGCCATCAATCAACAAATCCATTTCAATACCTCGAAAAGTCAAATCTTCAGCCAAAACATAACATGGTGTAAGAATTGCTAGATTATTTTGCCAGATTGAATTTTTAACTAAACCAAACACGGCATTATTTAAAAAAATAACAGTTGCTTGATTTTGTAGGCGTGCCAACGTTGGAGATGATAATTCAAAAACTAAATGTAGCATTAATAAACGTCCGATAATTTCAAACCTGCAATGCCAACAATTACGAATAAAATAGAAATTAAACGGAAAATATCGACAGATTCTTTAAATAAAAAAATACCTAAAATTGCAACACCAACGGCACCCATTCCAGTCCAAACTGCATAAGCAGTTCCAAGCGGCAAAGTTTTTAGGGCGAGCATGAGTAAATAAAAACTACCTGCGCCAGAAAATGCCGTCACAATACTAGGATAAAGTTGCGTAAAACCCTGGTTGTATTTCAAGCTTAAAGCGAAAATAATTTCCACACAACCAGCAGAAACTAATAATAACCATCCCATAAATCAAATCCTCTTTTGTAATAACTATTAAATCTTTTACAATGAACAGTATTAGTATTAATCCTAAATTTTAAACACTTGGTAATATCAAATGACAGATGATTCAATGATTCACAACCGAGCAATGATAGCTAACAACTTATCAATGCTGGTTAAAAATAAATGTATGATTAGTGCTGATCTAGGAGGTAAAGATACTTTATTGACAGCAATTATCTCAATAAATCACAAAGACGGCACTATCCTTCTGGATTCTGGATCGTCTGATTTTTTGAATAAAAAAATGATTTCCACACCACGAATTAAGTTCACCGCAAGCTTTAATGGTATTCAAGCCGCATTTACTGCAGACAAAATAACATTGGTCAAATACGAAGGCAATCCTGCATTTTTGACATCAATTCCTAGCTCCTTATTTTGGTTCAATCGGCGCGATTATTATCGTGTTAATACGCCACTGATGAATCCTAGTATATGTGAAATTGCACTTGAACCGCCGAGAAAAGATTCGACAGACGAATATATTTCTGCTTATCAAATAGCTATGGGTATTATTGAAGAGCAGCTACTTCTCAAAATTAAAAAAGAATTGTTTGAAGAACAACAAGACTTTATTAAAGCTTACGCAAAGATGTCTGTAGAAAATAAAATCAAAGCAAAATTGGAACGGCAACAACTAGAAGCAGAAAGAGAAATAAATCCTGTTGTCCCTGATCCTTGGTCACTAAATTTAATTCGATTGGATTTAAATGACATTAGTTTGTCAGGCTTTTCAATGAAAAATTATAATCCAGCATTTTCATATTTTTTAACACCAGAACTAATCTATGAAAATTGTGCGCTTATTATGCCTGGTCATGGTGAAGTTAACGTTTCATTTGAAATTATGATGCAGCGTCCTCTCGAAACGCAAAAAGTTGGAGCATTTGCTGAATTGCTGGGTGTTAAATTTATAGAATTAAAGCATTCAGTAGAATCAACTGTTTTGCGTTATATTCAAGATCTTGAACGTCAAAGAGCTGCAATGACAGGCTGAGAAAAAACAAAAAAGGGGCGAATTTTCTGCCCCTTTTCATATTATCAGAAGAACATCGCGCTTTTTGTTACTGCGACTTTTGCAATATATATAAATACTAACAACGCGCCACCAAACGCATACCAGCGTTTTTCATCAGGTAATTTCAACGCCATAATACCTAACGCAACATAACCTAATAACGCGATAATTTTTGCGACAATCCAGCCAAATTCACCATCCAGCCAATGACCTTGAAAAACAAGGCTAATCCCCGTCAAAATCACTGCACCGTTAATGGCGTGTGGCGCGATGTTCACCCATTTAATTTGCATCATTTCAGGACGAAATTTTGTTAAAGCAACGCGTCCTAGAAAACTAATCAGTGAAAGCGCAATAAATAATAAATGTAAATGTTTCATAATTTTTCCTCGATTTGAATTATAAACAGCGTTGCATGGCAACACCAATATCGGTCAATGCGTTTACCACTTCAACGCCAGCCACTTTGAGCGCGTTCATTTTACTTTCTGCCGTACCTTTTCCACCCGTGACAATTGCGCCAGCGTGTCCCATGCGTTTTCCTGTGGGTGCCGTTTGCCCGGCGATGTAGGCGACAACCGGTTTTGTGACGTGGGTTTTAATGTATTCCGCTGCTGCTTCTTCGTCACTTCCGCCAATTTCACCCACCATCACAATGCCTTTGGTTTTTGGGTCGGCTTCAAAACGGCTTAATACATCAATGAAATTCATGCCGCGAATCGGGTCGCCACCAATCCCGACGCAAGTGCTTTGTCCTAGCCCTTGTTGCGTGGTTTGATGCACCGATTCATACGTCAGCGTGCCAGAACGCGACACAATGCCAATTACGCCCGCTTGGTGAATCGACGCAGGCATAATGCCGATTTTGCATTCGTCGGGCGTGATAATCCCTGGGCAATTCGCGCCAATCAGCAACGATTTTGTGCCTTGCATCGCGGCTTTCACGCGCAACATTTGCAGTGTCGGAATGCCTTCGGTAATGCACACAATCAATTCAATGCCCGCATCGACGGCTTCTAAAATGGCATCGGCTGCAAAAAATGGTGGCACATAAATAACGGTTGCCGTCGCGCCCGTATTTTTCACCGCTTCGTCTACGGTATTGAAAACAGGCAATCCTAAATGTGTTGCGCCACCTCGTTCAGGCGTTACACCACCAACCAATTTTGTGCCGTAATCGAGAGCTTGCTGTGAATGAAAAGTACCTTGTTTGCCGGTGAAACCTTGGCAAATAACGCGCGTATTTTTATCAACTAAAATGCTCATTCTGCTGCCTCCGCGAATGCCACAACTTGTTCGGCTGCGTGATTTAAATCATTTGCGGCGTAAAGTTTAAAGTTTGTGTTCGTTAATAACGCCCTGCCCTGTTCGGCGTTTGTGCCTTCTAACCGCACCACGACAGGGATATTGACTTCGATTTGCGCCATTGCCGCCAAAATTCCTTGAGCAATCACGTCACATTTCACAATGCCACCAAAAATGTTCACTAAAACGGCTTTTACCGCGCCGTCGGCTAAAATCAATTTGAAGGCTTCACAGACTTTTTCGACATTTGTGCCGCCGCCGACATCGAGAAAATTAGCAGGGAAACCGCCTTTTGATTTCACTAAATCCATTGTTGCCATTGCCAAACCCGCGCCATTCACCATACAACCGATATTGCCGTCGAGCGCAATGTAATTTAGCCCGAATTGTTGTGCTTCATTTTCTTTGGCTTCTTCTTGGCGAACGTCGCGCAACGCGAAAATATCGGGATGTAATGCCAGCGCGTTGTCGTCAAAATTTATTTTGGCATCGAGCGCGATTAACTCGCCCGATTCAGTTTCGATTAACGGATTGATTTCAATTTGGCTGGCATCTTTCGCCAAAAATAGCTCAACCATTCCGCGCATAATCGTTTCGAGTTGCGAATGTTGAGCGCGTTCGAGTTTCAAGGCGTAAGCAATTTTGCGGCAATGACTGGCTTGCAAACCTGTCGCGTGGTGAATCGTCACGGTGATAATTTGTTCTGGCATTTCGTGTGCGACGGTTTCAATCTCCATCCCACCCGCCGCCGATGCAACAAAAACTAATCGTTCCATACTGCGTTCCACCAACAAACTCAAATACAATTCACGTTTAATCGGATAGGTTTTTTCAATCAAAACCGAATCAATTGGCAAGCCGTTACAATCTGTTTGTTTGGTGACTAAACGTGTGCCTAGTAATTCGTGCGTGAACGTGAAAACATCTTCGGGTGTTTGAGCGACTTTTACACCGCCGACTTTGCCGCGTCCGCCTGCGTGAATTTGAGCTTTTACCACCCATGATTCGTGCGTTAATTCTTGGACGATTTTTTCTGCTTCAATCGCCGTCGTGGCAACGTGCCCTTCGGGAATTGGAATCGCGTAGTTTTGAAACAATTGTTTCGCTTGATATTCGTGAATGTTCATTTAAATCCGTTATCGTTATTTATTACGAACCAACCGAATATAATTACCGCCGTAATTACTATTCACATAATTATCATAACCTTGATTGAAATTTACATACCAAACATAGCCACTGATTCCAGCGAAAGGCGATGATGACCAAAATGCTTTGGGCGTGCTATTTGGAAATACTTGTAAGTTGATTGATGGATTTACACATTGTTCTTCAACGAGTGATTTTAATTCCATTACAGTTGGCAAACGCCAATCGGTATATCCTTCAATTCCTGCGCCTTTGTTTAAATTTTTTACATAGTCAACGGCTTGTTCTAATGTGTAATTTTTGGTTTTACCAATACACGCAGAACCTGATTGACCTTCGCCGCATCTTTTCCACATTAAATTTGTTTTATTATCGGTAACGACATCTGTTGTGTTACTTGTGAAACGCTCGGTTGGTGTGGTTGAAGGGATGTCTTTTTGGCAAATTTGCTGGTCAGCTAAAACGGGTAATGAAAAAATTAAAAAAAAGGCTAATAAATATCTATTCATGGCTTTATTAAGTTTAAAAATTGAAATGTTGTTTTTACCATAAATTTTAAATTTATGAAAAATTACCTCTCAAAATAGCATTTACACATAAAATAAACACTTCAAAATCAATCTTTGTCATAGAAAATCCGTGAGAATTGCTACATTATTTAATGCTCAATCCACGGTTCAACTAAAATCCTATATAATGCTGCAGTATTTACAGCCGTCTTTTTGTTGATGAGCGGTGTTCAAACTTTCGGAGTTTTTCATGAATCAGGATTTAAAAAACTATCTTAGCACCTGCCAAGAACGTGTTGAAAATGCGTTACAAAAACGTTTGCCAAGTGACCACGTTTTACCACTACGTTTACATGAATCAATGCGTTATAGCGTTTTAAATGGCGGAAAACGGATGCGCCCGATGCTTACTTATGCCACTGGAAAAGTATTAGGGCTTTCTCCCGATGAATTAGATGCGATTGCTTGTGCGGTCGAATGTATTCACGTTTATTCGCTAATTCATGATGACTTACCAGCGATGGATGACGATGATTTACGCCGTGGAAAACCAACGTGTCATAAAGCGTTTGATGAAGCGACTGCAATTTTAGCGGGTGATGGGTTGCAAGCCTTTGCATTTGAATTATTAGCGCACGATTCGACCATTACTGCGAGTGCAGAAAAACGTCTTGAAATGATTACTTGTCTGGCAAAAGCAAGCGGTTCACAAGGCATGGTAGGCGGTCAAGCGATTGATTTAGAATCCGTTGGCAAAATGCTCACGTTGCCTGAACTTGAAAATATGCACATTCATAAAACAGGCGCATTGATTCGTGCTAGCGTCGTTTTGGCGACGTTAGCGGGTAAAAATGTAGATGCTGAAACGGCGAAAAAACTCGATAATTACGCAAAATGTATTGGTCTTTCCTTCCAAGTAAAAGACGATATTTTGGACGAAGAAAGTGACACTGAAACACTTGGAAAAACTCAAGGCAAAGACAGAAATAATAATAAACCGACTTATCCTGCCCTTTTGGGATTAGCGGGTGCAAAAGAAAAAGCGCAACATTTACATGAAAAAGCCTTAGAAAATCTTGCTCATTTTGGTGACGAAGCCAATTTATTACGCGAACTTTCGCTCTACATCATTCAACGTGACCACTAATTCAATTCACTTACGCCCCAAAAAAAATCAAGGAATTCAAAGCATCATGACTTATACGACCTACCCTTTGCTCGACAATATCAATTCGCCCACTGATGTTCGCAACCTCGAAAAAGACCAACTAAAACAACTTTGCAAAGAAGTGCGCGAATTTTTAACAAAATCCGTCAGTGTATCGGGTGGACATTTTTCAGCGGGATTAGGGACAGTTGAGCTAACGGTGGCATTACATTATGTCTTTGACACGCCAAGCGATAAATTAGTGTGGGACGTAGGACATCAAGCCTATCCGCATAAAATTTTGACGGGACGTAAAAACCGCATGACCACAATTCGGGCAAAAGACGGGGTGTCTGCATTCCCGAATCGTGATGAAAGTGAATATGATGCGTTTGGTGTTGGGCATTCGAGTACGTCAATTAGTGCGGCATTAGGTATGGCGATTGCCGCAAATTTGAATGGTGATAATCGTCAAATGGTCGCAATTATCGGCGATGGAAGTATTACGGGCGGCATGGCGTATGAAGCAATGAACCACGCGGGTTCGATTGATGCGAATTTGTTAGTTATTTTGAATGATAACGATATGTCAATTTCACCGCCTGTTGGTGCGATGAGTAACTACTTAACTAAGATTTTATCGAGCCGTTTGTATTCGTCGATGCGCGAAGAAAGCAAAAAAGTGTTGAGTAAAATGCCAACGATGTGGGAATTGGCACGACGCACCGAAGAACACATTAAAGGCATGGTGATTCCTGGAACATTGTTTGAAGAACTTGGTTTTAATTATATTGGACCTATCGATGGACATGATATTGAAATGCTTGTTTCGACATTGGAAAATCTGAAACACATCAATGGTCCACGTTTTTTACATATCGTGACCAAAAAAGGCAAAGGCTACGCGCCTGCTGAAAAAGATCCACTCGCGTATCACGGCGTACCAGCGTTTGACCACACGTTAGATCATTTACCAAAATCGAAACCTTCTCATCCAACGTATACCGAAATTTTTGGTGATTGGTTATGCGACATGGCAGTGCAAGATTCACGTTTATTAGGAATTACACCCGCAATGCGCGAAGGTTCGGGATTAGTGAAGTTTTCGGAACAATTCCCCGATCGTTATTTTGATGTCGCAATTGCCGAACAACACGCCGTAACACTTGCCGCTGGTCAAGCGTGCGAAGGTGCAAAACCTGTGGTGGCAATTTATTCAACCTTTTTACAACGTGCTTATGACCAGTTAATTCACGACGTAGCGTTGCAGAATTTAGATGTACTTTTTGCGCTAGATCGCGCTGGATTAGTTGGACCTGATGGACCAACACACGCAGGTAGTTTTGATTACAGCTATTTACGCTGTATTCCAAACATAGTGATTATGGCACCCGCAGACGAAAATGAATGCCGCCAAATGCTCACCACAGGCTTTTTACACGACGGCACAGCTGCTGTTCGTTATCCACGCGGAAAAGGTGCAGGTGTAGCCGTTGATAATGCTTTGACAACGTTAGAAATCGGTAAAGCGGAAATTTGTCATACAGGTAGTCGAATCGCGTTTTTAGCGTGGGGAAGTATGGTGATTCCTGCGTTGCAAGTCGGCAAACAACTCGCTGCCACCGTTGTGAATATGCGTTTTGTGAAACCTATCGATGAAGCGTTAATTTTGGAATTGGCGAAAACACACGATGTTTTTGTGACGATTGAAGAAAATGTTTTAGCGGGCGGTGTTGGCGAAGCAGTCAATCGTTTTCTGCAAGCTAATAAAATTCTGATGCCCGTTTTAAATTTAGGTCTGCCAGATTATTTTGTTGAGCAAGGTACACGCGAAGAATGTTTAGCAGAATGCGGTTTAGATTCGACAGGTATTTTAACGAGTGTTGAAGCATTTTGTGCATAACCCCCACTTTTATTCGTCATTGTAATTTCATTGACAAACATGGGCTTGCCCATTTTAAATTCAAATTTTAGAGTAAATAAAGATGAGTAATAAACGATTTAGTATCAACGATCGAAAATTAATTAACGGTCCTGTCAATAATTTGATGCAAATTCGACCTGTAAAATATGCTTGGGCGATGCAACTTTTAGAACAACAACAAAATAATGCGTGGGATCAACGCGAAGTCGATTTATCTGAAGATGCCAAACAATATGCGATGGGGCATTTAACCGATGGTAATTTGAATTCATACAAAAAAGCGTTGGCATTTTTAAGTAATTTGGATGGCATTCAGCTTAATAATTTGACCAAAAACATTGGTAAATATATTACGTCACCCGAAGTTTCAATGTGCATCACTCGTCAAGCATGGGAAGAAGCGCAACACGTTTTGTCTTACGCCCAAATCATTGAATCCATTGGTTTTGACCCCGAAGAAATTTATTGGATGTTTGATACAGACCCCGTGTTAGCAGAAAAAAATGAATACATTACGCGCTCGTCTGAAATTTTAGGTACAGGTTTTTCAGAAGAAAACTTTGTCAAAGCAGTTGTGGCAAACATTGCGCTCGAAGGGATTTATTTCTTCAACGGCTTTTTGACGTTTTACACGTTGGAACGTCAAGGCTTAATGAAAAATAGCGCGAAAATGATTCAACTTATTCAAAAAGACGAAGAAGCGCATTTACATTTATTTATCAATATGTGGAAAACCTTGCGACTTGAAATTCCGCACGTTTTCACCGAAAAATTGATTGAAGAATGCCGCGAGTTAATTCAACTCGCCGCTCAACACGAAATTACGTGGGGAAAATATATTATTGCTGACGGTGTTTTGGGTTTAACAGATACGATTATCGAAGGATTCATCCAAAGTTTAGCCGATAAACGTCTCGATTCTATTGGTTTAGAGCCAATGTACAACACAAAAAATCCTATTCCGTGGTTTGACGACGCAAGCAAAGTAAATTTAGGTGAAACCAATTTCTTTGAAGGTAAAAATGCGTCTTATGCAGCGGGCGGAAGTTTAGAATGGGATTAAAAATTCAAAACGGTAGAATCATTGACGCGGCAAATGAACTCGATTTTATCAGCGATATTTATATTCAAGATGGCAAAATCGTTTCGTTTGATGACGCACCACCTGATTTTCACGCGGACGAAATTATTGATGCAACGAATCAGATTGTTTGTGCGGGATTTGTCGATTTGAGTGTGCGTCCACGCCATATTGCAAAAGAAACTGTTGCGGCGGCAAGTTCAGGCGTGACGACGTTTTGCGTGCAACCCGACATCAAGCCAACGATTGACACGCCTGAAGTCGTCAAACATTTACAGGAATTGGCTGAACGCGCGAATTATCCGCAAGTGCATTTCATTGGCGCGTTGACGCAAAAGCTCGAAGGCAACGAATTGAGTTCAATGTTGTCGTTGAAACAAGCAGGTTGTATTGCAATGAGCAACGGTAATTTTCCGATAAAAAACTTGCTGATTATGCGTCGCGCAATGGAATATGCCGCCAGTCATGATTTGTTATTTATTTATCGCCCGAATGAATTTAGTTTGAGTAACGGCGGGTGCGCTCACGAAGGGGCAATGGCAACACGTTATGGTTTGCCGAGTATTCCCGAAGCCGCTGAAACGATTGCATTAGAACAATGTTTAGAATTAGCAGAATTAACAGGTTGTCGTGTGCATTTTGGACAATTAAGTTCAAAACGCGCTGTCATTAAATTACAGCAAGCGAAAAAATACGGTTTGAATGTGACCGCAGATGTGTCGATGCACCAGTTGCATTTGACAGAAAATGACGTAATTCCGTTTGATAGTAATTACCACGTTTTGCCGCCGTTGCGGAGCGTTGAAGATTGTGATTTTTTACGCGCAGGTTTATCAAATGGCACGATTGACGCGATTTGTAGCGACCATCAACCGCATTTGTTAGATTCAAAACTCGCTGCATTCCCAGAAACAAAAGCGGGCATTTCATCAATGGAAACGCCGTTGCCATTATTATTGAAATTAGTATCTGAAAATGTAATTGATTTAGCGCAAGGTTTGGCATTGTTAAATACGAAACCCGCTGCTTTGTTAGGTCTAAAAACAGGTTCTTTATCGATTGATACACCTGCGGATATTTGTATTTTTGACCCGAATTTGGAATGGCAAGTCAATTCTGAAAATTGGAAAAGTGAAGGGATTAACACGCCATTTTGGGGGCAAACATTAAAAGGACGTGTAACACATACTATTCGAGCGGGAAATGTGATTTTTAAACGCGCTTAAACATCACATCCCAAACACCATGTCCTAAACGAATACCGCGCTGTTCAAATTTTGTCAGCGGACGATAATCAGGACGCTCACAAACCGTTTGTGTTGGACTTAAATTTTTAAAGTTTGGAGCACGATTCAAAATTTCAAGCATCCATTCAGCGTAATTTTCCCAATCCGTCGCTGCGTGAAAATAGCCATTCGGTGCAAGTTTTCGCGCCAACAACTCTACAAAACTATCACGCACGATTCGGCGTTTGTGATGTTTCTTTTTATGCCAAGGGTCAGGAAAAAACAAATGCAAACCCGCTAAACTTTCATTAGGTACACGCTGTTCTAAAACTTCAATCGCATCGTGACAATAAATTCGCACATTTGAAAGTTGCATTTCTTCAATTTTCATCAACAAATGCCCCACACCAGGGCGATGTACTTCAATGCCAATATAATTTTTATCAGGATTTTCAGCCGCCATTTTTGCCAAACTGTCGCCATTTCCAAAACCAATTTCAACAATCAACGGTGCATCATTGCCAAAAACATCGGCAAAATTCACATCCATTTTCGGGTCTAAACAATAACGTTCCCAATGATTTTCAAGCGCGAAATGCTGTCCTGGTGTCACGCGACCTTTACGGCGCACAAAACTTTTTATGCGAGCAGGTTCAATGTTTTCAAATGTCATAAAAATAATAAAGTGATAAACGTAAAAAGGTGGCACTGCTAACTGTGTAACCACAGCAGCAAGTGCCACCTTAAAAATCAAAAGGAAAAAACTAGATAATTAAATCGTCAGCAGTGAAAGTTTTCACCCCAGATAATTCGATTGCAAATTCTGGTGCAATATCGGCGTTTGTACTAACGTACAAAACTTTTGCGGCAGCGTCAAACCAAACTTTTCCCATGCCTTGACCTTCAACTAAAGTTGCTTTTTCAACAAATTCTAATTCAAGCCCATCTACAGTTTGGGTACCACCACCAGTTGAATCTTCAATTGGATTGGCAAATCCAGTTAAGTCAATTTTGTCTTCACCTGATTTGAAATCACGAACAATATCGCGGTTAGCTTTTAAAATACCGCTGTCCTGATCATTTACAAAAATAAACGTATCTGCACCAGCGCCACCAGTCATATCATCTTTGCCTAAGCCACCTTGAATAGTGTCATCGCCAGCACCACCAAGTAATTTATCATTTCCAATTCCGCCGACTACTGAATCATCGCCAATACCACCATCAATCGTATCATTGCCGTTATCGCCATATAGTTCGTCATCGCCAGCAGCTCCCTTCAATGAGTCGTTACCTTCGCCGCCATTTAATGTGTCATCACCAATGCCACCATCTAATGTGTCTTTACCAGCACCGCCGTCAAGGCTATCGTTTCCTTTATCACCTTTTAAATTGTCATTACCATCAAAACCCGAAATAGTATCGTCCCCTGCGCCACCGTTGATAACGTCATTACCTGTTTTGCCGTTTAATAAATCATCATTGATTGTCGGTTTAAGAGCTGGTTGCTGTGGTTGATTATTTTGACCTTGCTGTCCGCCTTGACCTTGTTGTCCGCCTTGACCTTGCTGTCCACCTTGACCTTGCTGTCCGCCTTGACCTTGTTGTCCGCCTTGACCTTGCTGTCCGCCTTGACCTTGCTGTCCGCCTTGACCTTGTTGTCCGCCTTGACCTTGTTGTCCGCCTTGACCTTGTCCTTGACCAGCTCCACCTGTTGGAGGTGTTTGACCTTGTCCTTGACCTTGTCCTTGTCCTTGTCCTTGACCTTGACCAGCTCCACCTGTTGGAGGTGTTTGTCCTTGACCTTGTCCTTGACCAGCTCCACCTGTTGGAGGTGTTTGTCCTTGACCTTGTCCTTGTCCTTGACCTTGACCTTGACCAGCTCCACCTGTTGGAGGTGTTTGTCCTTGACCTTGTCCTTGTCCTTGACCTTGACCTTGTCCAGCTCCACCTGTTGGAGGTGTTTGTCCTTGACCTTGTCCAGCTCCACCTGTTGGAGGTGTTTGTCCTTGACCTTGACCTTGTCC
>CAINDC010000003.1 GCA_903847275.1 uncultured Pseudomonadota bacterium | reverse complement strand
TCATTTTCCGCGATAAATTTAAGACTTTCGCCGTCCTTTCTTTGCAATGCTTTTTCGATTAATTGTTCTTTAAATTCTAAACTAAATTTGACGCTCATAATGTTTCCTAAAGGAAGCGACAATTATGGTGACACATAGGGTGGTTCGCATTATGCAAACTGGTGGCTATGACAAAAACCTAGATAGCAACTTTATCGAGGCTGTTTTACTGGAAAACAAAAAAGGGCTTTCTTTTGTAGAGGATAATTTTTCATCAACTGTTCGCAGTATTAACAATGCGGGGACAAGGGCGGCTGTCGCTTGCGCGGCTAATTATGTTGATAATGAAAAACTGTCCTTGTTTTGTGCTTCTGTTTTGCGTGGTGCAACATTTAAGCATTCAGTCGATTCAAACGCTGCTCTTGTTTGTCACCAATACTTAAAAGACCCGTTTAAAATCTTTTCGCAACTTGGATTAAAAGGAAATAGCGGTGGCTTTACGAATGCAAGAGTTTCATTTATGGTTACGCAGTATTGCATTAGGGCATTTGTTAGTGGAAACGATTTAACCCGCATTGTAACTGGTGTTACAAGAGATAAAGAAACAAATTCCTTGACGTTCAAAGACCCTATTTACAAGGTAAAAAAACCGAGCTAATCAACAGGAGACCAAAATGTACGCAGAAAAACTCAAGGCGTTTGAGAACGTCGA
The DNA here is from genome assembly GCA_903847275.1 of uncultured Pseudomonadota bacterium. Lineage (GTDB taxonomy): Bacteria > Pseudomonadota > Gammaproteobacteria > Methylococcales > Methylomonadaceae > UBA10906. Next base: position 34,434 of record CAINDC010000003.1, on the reverse strand, counting down.
AAACTTAGGCGGCAAAGCATGGGAACACGCGATTGCCTGTGATTTTTTCGAGAAATCGCCCGTCAAAGATTGCTCAATGCACTGTTTCCACTTTCAACAGTTGTTTGAATTGCTTTTTAAGCACTTACTGGAAACGCGCAGTGAATTTGGGGCTTATCCACGCACGCACAAATTGGGCCGTTTACTTGCACAATTGGTAAAAGAAACCGATTTTAAAACCGACATTGATAAGTACGAGGCGCATTTAACGGCAATCACCGTTTGCGCTGAAGCCTATCGTTATAACTTCTTGATTGACTGTAAAATCTATCGCAAAGATGTTGCGATATTAACCCCGTTGATTGATGAACTAATGGTATTCGCCAACAACTAAAACAATAAATTACTTACCACCACACACCGCCAATCAGAAATGAAAGGCGGTTTTTTTATGCGAGAAAGAAATGACAGAAAAACCCAAAAAGAAAAAACACAACTGGATGACGGGCTTCATTATTACCAAACGAACATCGGAAGCTGAAATTTTGGAAAACGAACGAATAAACCGCGCCAAAAGGTCGGCGGGTTACGCAGCAAGGCGGAAAAATGGCGAGTAAGTACAAAAACAAGAAGTGTAAGTTTGATAACGGTAACGAAATTCTACAGTTCGATTCTCAAGCTGAAAGGGCGCGTTACGTTGATTTATTCGATAGACAGACACGCGGTCTTATTTCAAATCTGCGATGTCAACCGCGATTCTTACTGACTGAAAACTTCACGCGAAACGGCTGTAAGTTTCAAGCTGAGTTTTACATTGCCGATTTTGAATATCGTGAGGATTATCAAACGGTGATTGAGGATGTAAAAGGCGTGGAAACAGCGGTTTATAAGAGTAAGCGCAAACGGTTTTTAAAATTGAATCCCGATTTGATTTTTCGGGAATTACGCCTAATTGGGCATAAATGGGAGGTAAAGGAGTTGTGATTGAAAGTATTTTAACGGGCGTTTTATTAGCGGTTGGTTTGCTTTTTGTGGTGTTTTATTTCGTACATTACGCGGTCAGTGATTGCGAAGAATGCGAGCATATACATAAGGTGACCTATGACAGTTACGGCAAGCAGGTTTGCATCAATTGTGGCAAAGAATTTTTAATAACAAAGGGAAATAAAAAATGAGTAATGTGTTTAGTTTTACGGGCAGTTTAGGGCGTGACGGCGAATTGAAAACTGTCAATAATCAATCACTGGTTAGTTTTGCAGTCGCAAATTCAATCGGTTTTGGCGATAAAAAAACCACGCTTTGGCTTGATTGTACACTTTGGGGAAAACGTGCTGAAACTGTCGCACAGTATTTAACGAAAGGGCAATCGGTATTTATTAGCGGTGAATTATCAACCCGTGAATACCAAGCTAAAGACGGTAGCGGCACAAAAACCACGTTGGCATTAAATGTGACGGTTTTGGATTTAGTCGGTAAAAAATCAGACGCACCGTCATCATATCAACCCGCACCTGTAGCCGCTTACACACCACCACATGAAGCGCATAGACAAGCTGTTGCTGTACATAATCAGCAAACGCCACCGCCTTACGACGATGACATTCCATTCTAATTATGACTAGCACAGTAACGTTATTTCAACGTTTAACCGTCGAGCAAAAAGACAAGTTTTGTGATGACTTAGTGTCACTGGGTTTAGTCAGCGAACTAAATCCAACGAAATGGAATCGCTCAGTTAAGCAAGCGATTAAAAAATCAAAAGGTAATTTAAAAAAACTTTATCAATCATTTCAGCACATCGACGCACAGCAACGCGCCCGCTTTTATGATTCATTTTTTGGAGCATTAAATGAGTAGAATCGAACAAGCAGTTATTGAAAAAATCAAAACCCGCGCTGATTTTGGTTTAAATAAATACGGCGTATCTATGGAGCGCAATGATTTATCACCTGTTGAATGGCTACAACACGCACAGGATGAAGCAATGGATTTGTGTGTGTATTTACAAAAAATCATGGAAACCGTTGAATTCTTGCAACCCACACCTGCAAATTACGAATGAAAATAGAACTCTTACAAGCAACCCCAAATCCTGAAATCTTTATCGGTCAAATGGCGGGTATTTGTTATGGAAAAGAAACCACCGACAACGAAACCTGCATTAAGCGTGCGGCGCATTGTGTTGAAAAAGGTCATCTCTCGACGCTTAGATTCGCACACGCTACGTTTCGAGTTAGTGGAATCAGTCGCGTGTGTTCTCACCAACTTGTCCGATCTAAACATTTAGATTTTTTACAGCGTTCACAGCGTTATTGTAATGACAGCAAAGCAAGCATTGTCGAGCCGAAATTTGATAATGATCAACAAGTCGGGGATTTTCATTATGCGATTAGCAAGTCTTTTGAGATGTATCGTAACTTAATTGAAAGCGGCATGAAAAAAGAAGACGCGCGACTAATTCTGCCGCAATGCACCACAACGGAATTGATTGTCGTCGGTAACTTTCAAGCGTGGCTCGATTTCATAAACTTACGCGATACAAAAGAGGCGCAATGGGAAATACGCGCCGTCGCTCAAGAAATTAAAACTCAATTGTCGAGTATTGCCCCCAATGTTTTCAAGTCATAAGCCAGTTAATTATTTATCGCCTGAAAAATGCCAGAAAATCATCGACAAACTGGCATGGTGCGAAAAGAACCCGATTTGCGTGCGAATCGTAAAATCTGAAAAACTTAACAGCGTCTGGAAAATAAACAAATGACAACTAAACACACGCCTGCCCCTTGGATTTTAAAAACAAGAAAATGGACGAATCACGACATTGATAGCGTTGTCGAATCAGAATCAGGCGAGCAAATCGCCTATTTTCCAAACTTAAAAGACAAGTCAAACGCAAAACTTATCGCAGCAGCACCAGATTTGCTTGAGGCTTTGCAGTTAATTTTCAAGCATTACGATAGGAACAACGGTGAATCGCCGCATCATTGTCATCTTCATAAAGCACACTGGGATATTGATGATGCCGTGTGTGAAGTTTGTGCGGATTGGGAAAAAGCCCGTGCTGCAATCGCCAAAGCCACGCAATGATTTAGATATTTGTTTAGACATTGCTAGACATTTACACTGACCGCGAAAGCGGTTTTTTTATGCCCTGCGAAAGTGGGGCTTTTTACTTGGAGATACAAAATGGGACAAGCAAAACAACGTGGTACGTTTGAAGAACGCAAAGCCAATGCAGAACCTAAAGAAAAGCAAGAATCGCCTAACCGTGCTTTTATTCGCGGACATGGCGTTGATAAACAAGAGTTTAATCGCTCTATGCTTTCGGCGCGTGCATCGGGTGGCAAAGTAACACTTCACAACAAAAAATAATTGACGTGAACTATTCGGCGGGTGTATTCTTTTCTCGCACTTGAAAAAAACGAGTGTGCGGATTACTACCCCGCTGATTGACCTAAAGCGACAAAAGAGCGCAAGCTCTATTTTTTTGCCTTTCATTTATGATGGGTTTGTTGCGAGCCGCTTTATGCGGGCTGGTTTTGCTTTAGTCACCAGTGGTAGTAACTCGAAATGAACCCGTCGCCATAATCTCAGAAATTACGACGACGGTTAAGTAGTTCAACAATGGTCATCACGACCACAGTTCATTAACTTAGTGAGTAATTATTATGTCTCAAAATATCATTGCAGTAAATTTCAACAATCAATCTTTGTTCGCAACCCTAATCGACAACGTTCCTTACGTTGCGATGAAACCAATTTGTGAAAATATCGGGCTTGATTGGTCTGCTCAAGTTCAAAAAATCAAGCGTCATCCGATACTTAGCAAAGGTATGGTTATGATAACCACACCTTCAAAAGGCGGATTGCAAGAGATGTTAATGCTTCCGTTGAAAATGTTAAACGGTTGGCTTTTCGGTGTTGATTCAACTCGCGTCAAACCTGAAATCAAAGATTTGGTAATCAAATACCAAGAAGAATGTTTCGACGTGCTGGCAAATCACTTTATGCCAAAACGAAACGGTCTTGTTGATTTACCCGTTTCCCCATTCGTCACTTCAAAAGAAAAACTGCTGCTTCGCACGGCGATTGAAAAGCACGTCGCAAAAACAAAAGAAGCGCACTCGTATTATTGGCATCGCTTGCACTACGCTTATCATGTTTCACGACTTGAAGATTTGCCTACGGGTAAAGTCGATGAAATGTTGGCGTTTTTAGGATTGCGTGAACCGACGCTCGACGAGTACGTTATCGTGAAACAAGAATATCTGTTAGAACTCGAACAACAAGTAAAAGCATTGTCTGCACCAGTGCAATCAGTTAGTTTTCAAATCCCTGATAGCATGGCGTTAGTCGCCACAAAATGGATTCAAGAGTTAGAACAAAAATCATCACTCAAATACCAGTTTGATGATTTGAAGTTTGTCGTTGAAAAATCGGGCGGTTTAGTTTTAACCAAGCATGAAGTAGACAAAATGAAAGGCGTTTTGAAAGCCTAACCTTTCACCCGCCACAAGGACGTGGCACAATTTGAGAAAAAACAGGAGGGCAAAATGTCAACATTAACCATTGATACACACGCGGTCATTAAACGCTTAAAGGTAGCGGGTTTTACCGATACGCAAGCCGATGAAATTGTCGAGACGCTAACGATAGCGCAAAAGGATTTAGTGAATCGTGAGTATTTGGATTACAAACTTGAAAAAGAGTTTAACCCAATAAAACTAGATTTGATGGCATTAAAAACAACCGTTGCAGCAATTTTAGCAGGTGTCATTGCTTTGATTGTGAAGGCTTACGGATAACAACAACTATTACAACAACAAGCCTCGCAGGTTTTTAACTTGCGGGGCTTTTTTTATGGGAGAAGGAAATGAATGAAAACAAATTTGCAAAAATCTTTAACAGCAAAAAATACGGGCAAATTGTCGTCCTAAAAACGATTGATATGAATGGCAATTACGCCATTGAATACATTAGAAATTTAGATGAAGCAGACGAAGACGAGGGCTTGATTTCGATTATTGGTTCTTTTGGAGATTGCGTAGTTTCAAAATTTAGGAGGGATATGAATTTTAGAGAAATGACAACAATGCAAGCTGTGGGGGTTCTTAGACGCAAAGATTCAAATTAAATAAGGAGAAGAAAATGGTCAGTTTTGACATCAAAGAAGCAGCGGCGTTTTTAAACTGCGGCGTTTCAACACTCACGCGCAAGGCAAAAGCAGGTGAAGTTCCCGCTAAAAAAGTCGGGCGAAAATGGGTATTTATTCGAGAACATCTTGCTGATTATGTCAGTGGGCGTAATAATCAATCGCGTGGTTTAAGTGTGATTGATGGCGGTTTATCAACACAGGAGAGTAAACAATGGCAATCTACAAACAAGAAAAAAGCGGCAACTGGTACATTGACTTCATTGACGCAAACGGCAAACGAGTACGCCAATCTGCTGGGACTGAAAACAAGCAACAAGCGCAAGAATTGCATGACCGATTAAAAGTTGAAGCGTGGCGCGTTAAAAATGTCGGTGAAAAACCACGTTATAGTTGGCAGCAGGCGGTGGTGCGTTGGTTGAATGAACGCGCACACAAAAAATCATTGCGTTCGGATAAGCAAGCGTTACGTTATTTAAATCAGCATTTAGCAGATAAGATGCTCGACGAAATTAACCGCCATTTAATTGAACGGATTAAGGCGCATAAGTTATCGACGGGGGCAAAAAATAGCACTGTAAATCGAACTATTGCCGTTTTGCGTGGTATTTTAATCGCCGCGCATCGCGAATGGGAATGGCTAGAAAATCATCCTATCGTAAAGTTATTGCCTGTTAAAGACGAGCGGGTTCGCTGGTTGACACATGAAGAAGTAGCACGTTTATTTGCAGAATTGCCTCCGTTGACCAAGGCAATGGCGCAATTTTCACTAGCAACGGGTTTACGCGCATCAAACGTGATTCACTTAAAATGGTCGAATGTTGATTTACAAAAACGCACCGCGTGGATTGATGCAAATGAAACAAAATCAGGCAAGTCAATCGCCGTTCCATTGAATGATGACGCGCTGTCGGCGTTGCGCTCCCAAATTGGCAAGCATGAAATAAGTGTTTTTACTTATGCAGGAAAACCCGTTAATGTGGTGAATAACGATACTTGGCGAAATGCCTTAAAACGTGCAGGAATTGAGAATTTTCGCTATCATGATTTACGGCACACTTGGGCGAGTTGGCATATTCAAAATGGAACACCGCTACACGTCTTAAAAGAATTAGGCGGTTGGTCAGATTTAAAGATGGTTTTACGTTACGCGCATTTGTCGAGTGAAAACCTAATTAGTTATGCGAATAATTCTAAGGTCAATGACAAAATTCTGTCATACCCACAAAAAAGCCCTATCACTGATATACAGCGTAGGGCTTGATTTATCTAACTTATAGCAATAATGGAGTAATGAGTGGCTGGTCACAGTAAATGGGCAAACATTAAACATCGTAAAGCAGGACAAGATGCGTTACGAGGTAAAATTTTCACCAAAATTTTGCGTGAAATTAACGTTGCAGTAAAAACAAGCGGTGTTGATCCTGCAAGTAATCCAGGTTTACGTTCCGCGATTGATAAAGCGTTAGGCGCAAATATGCGTCGCGACACTATTGATACTGCCATTAAAAAAGCATCGGGAACATTGGAAGGCGTAAATTATGAATCCATTCGTTATGAAGGTTACGGTGCAGGCGGCGTGGCGGTTATTGTCGATTGTTTGACGGACAATAAACAACGTACTGTTGGTGAAGTTCGTCATGCTTTCAGCAAATCGGGTGGAAATTTAGGCACAGACGGTTCTGTAGCGTATATGTTTAGCACAGTTGGGATTATTAGTTATGGTGCAGAAACTGACGAAGATGCGTTGATGGAAGCTGCCATTGAAGCAGGTGCTGACGACGTTGTGACAAATGAAGACAATTCAAAAGACGTAATGACAACACTTGAAAATTATTTGAATGTCAAAGAAGCGTTGGTAGCAGCGGGTTTTGTGCCAGAAAGTTCTGAAATTACCATGCAAGCGGCGACAAAAGCCGAATTAGATAAAGAAAATGCTGAAAAAATGATGTTGTTAATCGAGCGTTTAGAAGATTTAGACGACGTGCAAAACGTTTATTCAAATGGCGACATTAGTGACGAAATTATGGCGACGATGGGTTGAAAATTCTCGGCATCGATCCAGGTTCGAGATTGACGGGTTACGGCATTATTGAAATCGTGCCGAACGGTTATCGATACATTGCAAGTGGCGCGTTGAAAATTCAAGCCGATGATTTTCCGCGCAAACTCAAACAAGTTTTCGATGGAATTTTGCAACTGGTCGAAATGTATCAGCCCGATCAAATGGCAATCGAACAAGTGTTTATGAGTAAAAATGCCGATTCTGCGTTAAAACTTGGACAAGCGCGTGGCGCAGCGATTTGTGCCGTGCAGACACACGACATTCCAGTTTTTGAATACGCTGCGCGGCAAGTCAAACAGGCGATTGTCGGCAAAGGCAGCGCGGATAAATTACAAGTTCAGCAAATGGTCAAACTGTTGTTAAACATTCAAGGTAATTTACAAATCGACGCGAGTGACGCGCTGGGGATTGCAATTTGTCACGCACATTTCGCACAAACCGCGCAACGTCTACAAACGGGAATGAAAATATGATTGGATTTTTACGCGGCAAAATTGCTTTGAAAGCTCCGCCGCTGATTGTTTTAGACGTAAATGGCGTGGGTTATGAAATCGAAGCTCCGATGACGGTGTTTTATAATTTGCCTGAAATCGGTGCGGAAATTACCTTGCAAACCCATTTGGTCGTTCGTGAAGACGCACATAATTTATTTGGTTTTGCGACTGAAGCCGACAAAACGATGTTTAAAACGTTGATTAAAATTAGCGGCGTTGGGGCAAAATTGGCATTAGTTATTTTATCGGGACAAAGTGCGGAGCAATTTCAAACTTGCATTCAAAATAATGACGTAACGGCGTTGGTAAAATTGCCTGGTGTGGGCAAAAAAACCGCAGAACGTTTGGTGATGGAATTGCGCGATAAATTGCCGAAATCCGACGACGTGCCACAGCTTGCAAACGTTGGAAATTTTGGTAATGCACGAGCCGAAGCCATTAGTGCGTTGTGTTCGTTGGGTTATAAACCACTCGATGCGAGCCGCATGGTTTCTGCGATTCAACCCGAAGGCAAAACGTGTGAAACGATTATTCGTTTGGCGTTGCAAAGTGCCGCGAAATGATTGAAGAAGATCGTTTAATTACCGCGAATGCAGGGCAGGGCGAAGAAGGTCACGACCGTGCGATGCGTCCAAAACGTTTGGCGGATTACGTCGGACAAGAAGAATGCCGCACCCAAATGGCAATTTTTATTGAAGCTACATTAGCGCGAAAAGAAGCTCTCGACCACACGTTAATTTTCGGGCCACCAGGTTTAGGAAAAACGACGTTAGCGTTAATTATCGCCAACGAAATGGGTGTAAATTTACGTCAAACTGCCGCGCCCGTTTTGGAAAAAGCAGGCGATTTAGCTGCGTTGCTGACGAATTTAGAAAAACACGACGTGCTTTTTATTGACGAAATTCACCGTTTAAGTCCCGCCGTGGAAGAAATTTTATATCCTGCAATGGAAGATTATCAGCTCGATTTGATGATTGGCGAAGGTGCATCGGCACGCTCGATTAAAATTGATTTGCCGCCTTTTACGTTGATTGGCGCGACGACTCGGGCGGGTTTGTTGACTTCGCCGTTGCGCGATAGATTCGGGATTGTGCAACGTTTGGTTTTTTATACGGTTGAAGAATTAACGCATATCGTCATGCGCTCGGCACAGGTTTTAAAAATGGGCATCGAACCGAAAGGCGCAATCGAAATTGCCAAACGTTCACGCGGCACGCCTCGCATTGCAAACCGATTATTGCGGCGGGTGCGGGATTTTGCTCAAGTCAAAAGCAACGGCATCATCACTGAACACGTTGCGGCGGAAGCCTTAACCATGTTAAAAGTGGACGGCAACGGCTTTGATAGTTTGGACAGAAAATTCTTATTAACATTGATTGAAAATTTCTCTGGCGGGCCTGTCGGTTTAGACACGATGGCGGCGGCAATTAGCGAAGAACGCGGCACGATTGAAGATGTTTTAGAACCGTATTTGTTGCAACAAGGTTTTATTATGCGAACACCGCGCGGACGAGTTGCCACGGCGGCGGCTTATTTGCATTTTGGTTTGACCGCCCCAAAAGTGGCAGCGGCGAATGTTGATTTGTTTGAATCCTGAAAATTCCTAAAAGACGTTGTTTTATTGATTTTACTTTGTGAGTTTTGATTTTTTTGGAGGTTTAACTTTTTGTGATAACGATTGAATTTGATCCGATAAAAAATGAAAAGAATATCCGCGAACGTGAATTAAGTTTTGAGCGTGTACAGGAATTTGATTTTGGAACGGTAACCGTTACGATTGATGACCGACGCGATTATGGCGAAACACGTTATATTGCGGCAGGTTATTTGGACGAACGCTTACACATTTTATGTTTTACCGAAACAGCGTTAGGCATTCGTGTCATTAGTTTTCGTAAAGCGAACAGCAGAGAGGCTAAAAAATATGAAAAACCAACCTTTAACCAATGAAATTGGCGATGTTCGGGAACTAACTGAAGCCGATTTCAAACGCTTCAAGCCCGTTGCCGAAGTGTTGCCATTGTCGTTGTGCCAAAAATTGAATTTACAGAAATCTGAGAAAATATCCACGACAATGGAATTTGACCGTGATGTTTTTGAGGCATTTCGCACGACAGGTGCAGATTGGCAAAATCAAATCAATCATGTTTTGAAACAATGGTTACAAACGCATTCGTTAGAACATTCTGTTTTGTAGGTTGATTTAATTCATGAAAGCACCCTTTATTTTACCCACTCGCGTTTATTACGAAGACACCGACGCGGGCGGCGTGGTGTATCATTCAAATTATTTAAACTTTTTTGAACGCGCCCGAACCGAAATGTTGCGTGATTTGGGTTTTGAACAAAATGAATTACGCGAACAAAGTGGCGTTATTTTTGCTGTAAGAACGATGCAAATTGAGTATTTACGCCCCGCGAAATTCAACGATTTAGTACACGTTAGCGCGGCGATTTCACACACAAAAAAAGCCAGTTTAACTTTTGAACAAACCATAAAGTGCGGTGATATTATGCTTTGCACTTGTAGCTGTCGGATTGCTTGCTTAGACGCAGACAATTTGAAACCGACTGCCATTCCTGATTTTTTATTTGACGCATTTTTAACTAAAAACAATGAATACTGATTTATCGATTTTCCATTTAGTCACCGAAGCCAGCTTTGTCGTGCAGTTTGTGATGCTGATTTTATTCACGGCATCATTAGTTTCGTGGACATTTATTTTTTCCAAACGTAAAGAACTCAACCGTTCCATCGAAATTACTGACGAATTTGAAGAACAATTTTGGTCTGGCGTTTCGTTATCGGAACTTTATCGCAAGCTCGCGGCGAAAGATTTTGAACCCGAAGGCATCGAAAAAATCTTTTTAGCGGGTTATAAAGAATTTTCCAGAATGCGTTTGAGCGGCAACGTCGAACCAGCGGTGCAAGTTGAAAGCGCACAACGTGTGATGCGAATTGAATTATTGCGCGAACTTGACCGATTAGATGAACATTTAGCATTTTTGGCGACCGTTGGTTCAACTAGCCCTTATGTGGGTTTATTTGGAACAGTTTGGGGGATTATGAATTCATTTATGGCGTTAGGAAACGTAAAACAAGCCACGCTCGCCCAAGTTGCACCAGGTATTGCTGAAGCGTTGATTGCCACTGCGATTGGTTTATTTGCCGCGATTCCTGCCGTTGTCGCGTACAACCGTTTTTCAACTCGTTTGGACAGATTAACGGGACGTTATGAATTATTCGTCGAAGAATTCATCGTATTATTGCAAAGACAGGCACATAGCAAATGAACGTAAGCAATAAAAAAGCGGGTCGCCGTCGTCCGATGGCTGAAATTAACGTTGTGCCTTACATCGACGTGACGTTGGTGTTGCTAATTATTTTCATGATTACCACGCCGATGTTGCAATCAGGCGTGGAAGTTGATTTGCCCAGAGCGCAAGCGGCAATGATTGATCAAAAAGACGATACGCCGCCGTTTATTATTTCGATTCAAAATGCGGACGGTGCGGGCAAGTATTTTATTAATGTAGGCGATGGCGAAGATGAACCAGTTGAATTAGAACAGATTTATCCGCGTATTGAGGTAGTTTTGAAAAATAAACCAACCACGCAAATTTTGATTAACGCCGACAAAAATATCGATTACGGCACGGTTGTCGTGACAATGGCTGCGTTGAAAAAAGCGGGCGTTCCGACGGTTGGCTTAATGACTAAATCAGATGATTAACAGATTCAATGTCTAATCAAAAATTTTCAAAACCTTTTTTATTGGCATTGGCGTTTCATTTGACGCTTTTGGCGTTGTTTGCGCTGAGTGCAATTTATAAACCTGCGCCACCGCCGCCACCACCAGAGCCTGAAATTATTCATGCAACAATGGTTGAATTGAATCCACCGCCAGTGGCAAAGCCCGAACCGATTGTTGAAAAACCTGCGCCTGTTGTTGAGCCAGAGCCAGAACCGATATTGCCACCTGTTGTTGAAAAACCGAAAGCAATTGAACCACCAAAGCCGATTGAACCGCCCAAACCTGTTGAGTTGCCAAAAAAAGTTGAGCCACCAAAGCCAATCGTTGAACCTAAAAAGGTGGAGCCGCCAAAACCTGTCGAGCCACCAAAAGAAGATTTAGCAAAAAAAGCAGCAGCAAAAGCAGAAAAAATCGCTGCTGAAAAAGCAGAAGCGCAAAAAGTTGAAGAAGCAAGAAAAGCAATTGAGCGCGTAAAATCAAAAGAAGCTGAAGACGCTAAAAAAGCAGAGCATGAAAAAGAAGCGACTGAAAAAGCTGAAGCTAAAAAGGCTGAAGAAAAAGCAAATGCCAAAGAATTAGCTGAAAAAGAAAAAGCAGAAAAATTAGCTACCGAAAAAGCAGATGCTAAAAAATCAGCTTTGAAAGAAGCCGCTGAAAAAGAAAAAGCTGAAAAGTTAGCAGCGGATAAAGCAGAAGCGAAAAAAGCAGAAATTGATGCTAAAAAAGCCGCTGAGGCTGATGCTAAAAAAGAAGCCACTAAAAAAGCAGAAGCTGAAAAATTAGCGACGGATAAAGCCGCAAAACAAGCCGCTGAAAAAGCTGAGAATGCAGCGAAGCAAGCAGCGGATAAGGCTGCAAAAGAAGCTAGTGCAAAAGCTGATGCCGAACGTGCTGCAAATGAAAAAGCGCGTGCTGACGCATTGGCAAAACAAGCGGCTGAACGTGAAGCCGCAAATCAAGCTAGAATTGAAGCTGCTAAACAAGAAGCCGCCGTTGCCAATGCAAAAGCTGCAGCTGCCGCAGCTGTTAATGCACAAGCAGAAGCGAAAGCAAAAGCAATGGCTGAAATCAAACGAACGGTAAATAGTCGTTGGATTCGTCCACAAGAAAGCGCGAATTTAAAATGTACTATTCGTGTACGTTTATCTGCTGACGGGACGGTTTTGGACGCAACGGTTGTTCAAAGCAGCGGGGACGAAATTTTCGATCGTTCGGCTGAAAATGCAGTCGGAAGTCATTTGCCAGTTCCATCTGATAAAGATTTATTTGCTAAAGAATTTAAATCCTTTACGTTTGTATTCGACCCAAAATAAAAAATAGTTAGAGAAGGTATCCCGTGAATTTATTTAAAAAACTGGTTTTGGCATTTGCGATTGGCGCGTGTTTCGCACCAACTGTGAATGCTGAAATGTCGATTGAAATTACTGAAGGTATTGAAAGTGCAATGCCGATTGCGATTGTGCCGTTTGCGTCACAAGGTGCGTCGCTTGATGTGAGTAGCGTTGTAGATTCGGATTTGACGCGCAGTGGTTATTTTAAAACCTTGTCACCCCAAAATATGCCAGCCAAACCAACCTCTGCAGATGGAATCAATTTTCCCAGCTGGCAATCGATTGGACAAAATTACATTGTGATTGGGCGCGTGCAACCGAATGGCAGTGCATATAACGTTGAATTTCAACTATTTGATGTGTCGAACGGTTCGCAATTGTTAGGCTATCGAATGACTTCGTCAGCAAATGATTTGCGTAAAACCGCGCATCACATTAGCGATATGATTTATGAAAAATTGCTCGGTAAAAAAGGCGTATTTAGCGGTCGAATTGCTTATATTACTTCGACACGTCAAGGCACACAGAGTAATCACAAACTAATTGTTGCTGATGCGGATGGTGCAAATGCACAAGCAATTGCTACATCAATTGAACCGTTAATGTCACCTGCGTGGTCGCCCGACGCGAAACGCATCGCTTACGTTTCATTTGAATATAAAACCGCTTCTGTCATTACGCAAACATTAGCGACGGGACAACGTGAGCGTGTTGCTGAGTTCCCTGGTATTAATGGCGCACCTGCTTGGTCGCCTGACGGTTCAAAACTCGCGGTTACATTATCGAAAGATGGCAGTCCTGATATTTATATTTTGGATTTAGGTTCGCGTAATGTCACTAAATTAACCAAAAATAGAGCAATTGATACTGAGCCAACGTGGTCGCCTGATGGTAGAAATATCGTTTTCACTTCAGATCGTGGCGGTAAACCGCAGTTATATTCGGTTCCAGTGCAAGGCGGAGAAGAAAAGCGAATTACATTTAGCGGCAGTTATAATGCTCGAGCGAGTTTTTCACCCGACGGTAAATTTATTACAATGGTTCATGGTAACGGTGGTGATTATCGAATCGGTGTGATGGAGGTAAACTCGAAATCCATTAGCGTTTTAACGTCGGGTCCTCTCGATGAATCACCGAGTTTTGCACCGAATAGTGACATGGTTTTATATGCGTCACGCAAAGGAAATACAGGCTATTTATCCGCAGTTTCTATCAATGGTAGAATGCAGCAACGACTCGTTTTTGATAGCTCTGAAGTTCGCGAACCTGCTTGGTCGCCGAAATAAACATTTTTTAACCCTTAAAATTTAGGAAAAATAAGTATGAAATTTACAAAAACTTTAGTGGCAATGGCTATCGCAAGTACATTAGCTTTAACAGGTTGTAGCTCTGATGAAGAAAAAGATGCCAGTTTGACTGATGGTAGTCTAAATGGCGGCATGAACGACGCGTCTGTCAGCGGTTTAGGCGACGGTTCGGGCATGAATGGTGGTGGACGTTTTGGTGCAAATGGTAAATATGGCGCACGCGGCGCAAATGGTTTGCCACCAGAATTTAGTGATCCAAATAATCCGCTTTCAAAACGCACGATTTATTTCATGCTCGACAGCAGCCAAGTTCAACAAGATTTTGTTCCCGTAATCGCAGCTCATGCTCGTTATTTATTAGCAAATCCTAGTCAACACATTGTTTTAGAAGGTAATGGCGACGAACGTGGTTCGCGTGAATACAACATTGCATTAGGTGAACAACGTTCAAAAACCGTCGCAGGTATGTTGAAAGCACAAGGTGTTTCTGAAAGCCAACTTGGCATCGTTAGTTACGGGGAAGAAAAACCTGTTGCCATGGGACACGATGAATCGTCTTGGGAATTAAACCGTCGCGTTGAACTTGCTTACTAAAATGAAAAAACTTCCTGCGTTTTTACTTTTTGCGAGTTCATTTGCAATTGCAGATTCACTCGCACCCGTGATTGATAATTCAAATTATCCAATGGGCGTTTCCACTCAAACGCCTGTTGCCGTAAGTGCGCCGATGAATAGCACATTTGAATTGATGACTCGTTTGGATGAAGCGCAGGCAGAAATTCAACAACTCAATGGCAAACTTGAAGAACAAGCAAATTTGATTGCTGAAATGAAAAAGAAGCAATCGGCAATGTATGTTGATTTTGATGACCGTTTGCAACAAGTTGAAAATAAATCAAGTGGTGCTAAACCGTCTGAATTAGCACCATCGACAAAAGAATCTGCTGAACCCGTTGAGGTAAAACCTGCTGTTCCTGCTGCTGTAAATCCCGCATCGCCAACGGGTTCACAAACACCATATCAAGAAGCTTTTACCACATTTAAAAATGGTCAAGTTGCTGAAGCGATTAACCAATTTAATGCGTTATTAGCTAAAGACCCAACAAACTTGTTAGCAAATAATGCACAGTTTTGGTTGGGTGAAGCGTATCGTGTAAATAAAGATATTCCGTCAGCAAAAAAAGCCTTTAACGCGGTTTTAGAAAAATATCCCACCAGTCAAAAAGTGCCAGATGCGCTTTTAAAACTCGGTTCAATCGAAATGGATGCGAAAAATGTGGCAAAAGCAAAAGAGTATTTAACGCGCGTGATTACTGATTATCCAAGTTCAAAATCTGCTGAAGTTGCGGCAAAAAAATTGCAACAACTCAATGGCACATCAAACTAGATGCTAAGAGTTAGCGAGATTTTTTATTCCCTTCAAGGTGAATCCAACACAGTCGGATTGCCAACTGTTTTTGTCCGTTTAACAGGTTGTCCATTGCGTTGTAATTATTGCGATACGAGTTATGCGTTTTCTGGCGGTGTGAAAATGTCGCTTGAAGAAATTTTGACTGAAATTCAAAAATACGATTGCAAAACCGTTTGTGTCACAGGCGGCGAACCGCTGGCACAACCAGCGTGTTTAGAATTATTAACAAAATTAGCTGACGCAAATTTTAATGTTTCACTCGAAACCAGCGGCGCGTTAGACGTTTCAAAAGTTGATAAGCGAATCGTCAAGGTCATGGATTTAAAAACACCTAGTTGTGGTGAAGTTGAAAAAAATCGTTATGAAAATGTCGGATTTTTAACCACGCAAGACCAAGTGAAATTTGTGATTGCCGACGATAACGATTACAACTGGGCTA
Source organism: uncultured Pseudomonadota bacterium (assembly GCA_903847275.1). Classification (GTDB taxonomy): domain Bacteria; phylum Pseudomonadota; class Gammaproteobacteria; order Methylococcales; family Methylomonadaceae; genus UBA10906. Next base: position 18,501 of record CAINDC010000003.1, on the reverse strand, counting down.
AAAAAACCATGACTGATTACGATTTAGCGCAACGTTGCCAAATTTTATTTTCGCCTGTCGTGCCAACGCAAAATTCTACAGAATTGGCGGAAAAAATTTTAGCAGACAGATTACCCGTTCGTTTTCAAATTCAACTTCACAAACTCTTGTGGCAAGACGCACAAGGAAAATAAATGCAAAAAAAAGCAGTCGTTTTACTTTCAGGCGGATTGGATTCCGTCACCGTTTTAGCAATGGCGCAAGCACAAGGTTATGAATGCTATGCGCTGAGTTTCGATTACGGGCAACGCAATAAAGCCGAATTACAAGCTGGTGAAAAAATCGCCGCAGATTATGGCGTGACGCGTAAAGTCGTGAGTTTAGGATTAGGAACAATTGGCGGCAGTGCATTGACAGATTCCGAAATTGCCGTACCGCAAACCTTGGAAACAGGCATTCCAGTAACTTATGTTCCTGCACGAAATACCGTTTTTTTGTCGCTCGCGTTAGGTTGGGCAGAAGTATTACACGCGCAAGATATTTTTATCGGTGTGAATGCAGTGGATTATTCGGGTTATCCTGATTGCCGACCAGAATTTATCAGCGCGTTTGAAACAATGGCAAATTTAGCCACAAAAGCCAGCGTTGAAGGCGAACCGTTTAAAATTCATACACCTTTAATTCATTTGAGCAAAGCTGAAATTATTGAAACAGGTACAAAATTGGGCGTAGATTATCGACAAACTGTTTCCTGTTATTCTGCCAATGAAAACGGCGAAGCCTGCGGAACGTGTGATGCGTGTCGATTACGAAAAGCGGGTTTTTTAGCAGCGGGAATTGAAGATTCTACGCGTTACACAAATTAACTATTTTACTTAACCAAGAGGCAAAACCATGAGCAAAGAAATTTCTAGTACCACCTTGATGTATTCAATTTTATCAGTTGAAGATTCAGTCAATACTCAACAAGATTATTTAGAATCGGGCGAAGTGCCTGACGACGAAATCGAAAACGAAGAAGAAATTTTAGGCGATTTGGAGCAAGCCTTAATGGAACTTATCGATCTTTACAAAATCCGTTTGAAAACAGACCCTGAATTGCCAGCTATCGAAGATTTACTCGGCGGCGCAGAAGGCTAATTGAATGATTATTTACGGTTTAACAAATTGCGATACGGTCAAAAAAGCACGACTTTGGTTTGATGAGCATCAAATTGAATACAAATTCCACGATATTCGTAGCCAAGGTTTGACGTTGGAAACGTTAAAACAATTTGCAGCACGGCTTGAGGATTGGCAAGTTTTGTTGAACCGTAAAGGCATGACGTGGCGGAAATTGTCGCTAGATCAACAACTTTGCACGAACATTGAAACCGCGTTGCCGTTAATTGCTCAAAATCGCACGCTAATGAAACGTCCCGTGATTGATAACGGCTCTGTTTTACTGGTCGGTTTTGATACACGAATGTATGAAAAACATTTTTTATGACAGATACATTAGAACTTTTAAAAGATTTAATTCGCCGTGAATCGGTAACGCCAAATGACGCAGGCTGTTTGGCATTGTGTGCTAATCGTTTAACGACATTAGGTTTCATCGATGAACGTTTGAATTTTGGCGACACTGAAAATATGTGGCTTCGACGTGGTGCAGAAAAACCGCTTTTTGTATTTTTAGGTCACACGGATGTTGTACCTGTTGGCGCGTTGAATTTGTGGGAATCGCCGCCGTTTGAGCCAACGATTCGTGACGGTCAGTTATATGGACGTGGCGCGGCGGATATGAAAGGCGGCATCGCGTGTTTTATTACTGCGGTTGAACGATTCGTAAAAAACTATCCAAATCATGCAGGCTCGATTGCGATTATGTTGACCAGCGACGAAGAGGGTGCAGCGACAAATGGCGTAATAAAAGTTGTCGATGTTTTAGAAAATCGCGGCGATAAAATTGATTGGTGTTTAGTCGGTGAACCATCGAGTGACAAACAAATTGGTGATGTCATTCGTGTGGGACGACGGGGTTCGTTGAATGCAAATTTAACGGTTCACGGCATTCAAGGTCACGTTGCGTATCCCGAATTGGCTGACAATCCGATTCATAAAATCACACCCGCGTTAAACGATTTGGTGAATGAAGTTTGGGACAACGGCAACGAATTTTTCCCTGCAACCAGTTTGCAAATTTCCAACATTCACAGCGGTGCTGGTGCAGAAAATGTCATTCCAGCCGCCGCAAATGTGCAGTTTAATTTGCGTTTTAGCACCGAATTAACCGACGAAATAATCAAACAACGCACTGCAGAGATTTTGAATCGTCACGGTTTGAAATACGACATTGTGTGGCGTTTGTCAGGAAATCCCTTTTTAACCTCAAAAGGCGCGTTGATTGATGCGGCGCATTCTGCGATTAAAACAGTCACAGGTTTTGAAACCGTTGATGATACAGGTGGCGGTACGTCAGATGGACGATTCATTGCTCCGACAGGCGCACAAGTTCTTGAACTTGGCGCATTAAATGCCAGTATTCACAAAGTAAACGAACATATTGGCGTTGCGGATTTAGAAATTTTGAGCAAAATTTATGAGCAGATGTTGGTTGATTTACTTGTAACTACAAATTAAAAACAACTTTTGGAGAATACGTTTTATGAAAACAATGAAAAAAACTTTAACTTTTTTAGGCGTATTAGTTTTAGCTAATTCAACGTTTGCCGCGACGGATCTTTCGGCACAACAAAAATTTCTTGAGGCACGAGTCGCTACGCATCAACAAGAAGGCGATCATACAAATCATTTAACCGCTGTTGAAGAAAGCAAAAAATTTCGTGGTGTTTTTTACGGTTTTTTGCCTTGCGATAACTGTAATGGCATCAAAGCCACGCTATCTTTAAAAGATAATAATAATTACTTGCTCGTTACGCAACCTGCAAAAGAATCTTCAAGAGAATTTTACGAAAAAGGAAAATACACTTGGGATGAAGAAAATAAATTGGTTCTTTTGACACCAAAAAATAGTGAATCCAACACGAAAATGTATCGAATTAAAGACGAAGGCACCTTGATTCAACTTAACGATGATGGAAAGCCATTCACAGGCGAGAAAGCGGATAGTTATATTTTGCGTCGCAGCGACACCGTTCAAACACGCGAAGTTCATATTCATTAACCACATTCTATTTTGCAGGGGCGAGTTCTAAACGCGCCCTTTATGCACCATTTTTATAATCAAATCAGGTCTTATGCACTTACTTCAACTCGCACGACAAGCCATTTTAACCCCCGCAAACATTCAAGATTCTGACATTGAAAAATTGATGAATCATCTGCTTAGTGCAGAAGTCGATGCGGCGGATATTTATTTTCAATCGAGCCATTCTGAATCATGGGTGCTTGAAAGCGGCATTGTGAAAGAAGGACATCACAGCATCGAACAGGGTGCAGGCGTGCGGGCGGTTTCAGGTGAAAAAACAGGTTTTGCCTACAGCGACCGTTTGGAAATTCCTGTTTTATTCGAGGCAATCAACAACGTCAAAGCGATTACGCGCCAAGCCCAAAACGCACAAGTGAATTTGAAAGCGATTGAACAAAATGCGCGGTTACTTTATCCAACGTTAAATCCGTTGAAATCACTGGAAGACCAACAAAAAATTGATTTTTTAAAACAACTCGACAGTCAAACTCGCGCGTTAGATTCTCGTGTTGAGGAAGTGATTATCAGCTTGTCGTGTGTTCACGAACATATTTTGGTGGCGAATCAAGACGGGCATTTGTTGGCAGACGTTCGCCCATTGGTGCGTTTGAATGTCACAGTGATTGTGGTTGAAAATGGCAAACGCGAACAAGGCAGTATGGGCGGTGGTGGGCGGTGTGATTACGCGATGTTTTTTGAACAAAATATGGCTTTAAATTACGCAAAAGAAGCAGTGCGTCAAGCTCTTGTAAATCTTGAAGCTGATGAAGCTCCTGCTGGAAATATGACGGTTGTTTTAGGTTCTGGTTGGCCTGGAATTTTGTTGCACGAAGCGATTGGTCACGGTTTGGAAGGGGATTTTAATCGCAAAGGCACATCGGCATTTAGCGGACGGGTTGGCGAACGGGTTGCGTCTGAATTATGCACGGTTGTGGACGATGGCACATTGTACGGGCGACGTGGTTCATTGAGCATTGACGACGAAGGTACGCAAACTGAAAACACGGTATTAATCGAAAACGGTATTTTAAAAGGGTATATGCAAGATCGTTTGAATGCACGCTTGATGGGAGTTGCCCCGACTGGAAATGGTCGCCGTGAATCTTACGCACATTTGCCAATGCCTCGTATGACCAACACTTATATGCTTGCAGGGAAACATCAACCCGATGAAATTATTGCTTCAGTGAAAAATGGTTTGTATGCGAAAAACTTTGCAGGCGGACAAGTAGACATTACGTCTGGCAAATTCGTATTTTCTGCGAGTGAAGCATATTTAATCGAAAATGGAAAAATCACGCGCCCAGTCAAAGGTGCAACCTTAATCGGAAATGGCCCAGATGTTTTGACAAAAGTGTCGATGGTCGGCAACGATTTGGAACTCGACAGCGGTGTCGGAACGTGCGGCAAAGACGGTCAAAGCGTGCCAGTCGGTGTCGGTCAACCTACTTTAAAAATCGACGGTTTAACTGTCGGTGGAACACAGATTTAACGACAGAAAAACTCATGAAATTTACCAAAATGCACGGTCTCGGCAATGATTTCGTCGTGGTCGATGCGATAAATCAACGCATTGCACTGACTCCAAAAAAAATTCGTTTTATGGCGAATCGACACACGGGAATTGGTTTTGACCAATTGTTAGTTGTGGAAAAAACCAATCAAGAAAACGCCGATTTTAAATATCGAATTTTTAATGCCGATGGCAGTGAAGTCGGACAATGCGGCAACGGCGCACGGTGTTTTGCGCGATTTGTGCGTGACAAAAAATTAACGGACAAAGACAAAATTGTCGTTGAAACTAAATCAGGGCAACTCGTTTTAAGTTTTTCTGACAACGATTTAATCACTGTCAATATGGGCATTCCAAAACATTTACCCGCTGAAATCCCAATGGTTATGGAGCAAGAAGCACGTTTTTATACCGTCAATGTGAATGGTGTTGAAAAAGCCTTCGGTGCAGTTTCAATGGGAAATCCACACGCAGTTTTGCAAGTGAATGACATTAAAACCGCGCCCGTCGAAACAATTGGCGCGACTCTCGAAAGTCACAAAATTTTTTCAGAACGTGCCAACATTGGTTTTATGCAAGTTGTCGATAAAAATGCGATTAAATTACGGGTTTTTGAACGTGGTGCAGGTGAAACGCAAGCCTGTGGAAGTGGCGCGTGTGCGGCAGTTGTGATTGGAATTGAGCAAAATTTATTAAACGAGACTGTCCGTGTTGAATTGCCTGGCGGTGAATTAAATATCAGTTGGGCAGGACGTGGTGAACCTGTTTTTATGACGGGCGCAGCCGTTTCTATTTTTGAAGGATTTATTGCATTATGAGTGAAGAATTAAAAAATAAGTCTGTTAAAAAAACACGCAAGCCGCGTGTTTTAAAACCCAAAGAATCAACAGTTGAAAAAATCGTTAAACCCAAAGTGGTTAAAGAAAAAGTTGAAAAAATAACTGAAATCAATGCAGCGCAAGTTGCCGATTATTTAAAATCGCACTCCGATTTTTTTATTGAACACGTTCATTTACTTGAACAGTTAAGTATCCCACATCCTAGCGGTGTCGCGGTTTCGTTGATTTCGAAACAGCTCGAATTATTCCGTTCGCGTTCGCAAGAAATGGAAAATCAATTGATTGAATTGATTGAAATTGCGCGTGGCAACGATACTGCTGTCACTCGAATGCACAAATTGAATTTGGCGTTACTCGACGCAACAACATTGGAAGATGTTGTAACGAATTTAAATATCGTGTTGTCGGAGTATTTTTTGACCGATTTTGTCGCCATTCGTTTGATTCAAGATGCTCCAAATTCTGATGTAAATGGACTTTTTGTTGCGGCTGATAGCAATGAATTAAAACCTTTTGCAGAAGAATTACAAATAGGCAAGCCTCGTTGTGGTAAACCAACTTTGACGCAAGCTCGAATGCTGTTTGGTTTTCAAGCGAACGAAGTGAAATCATGTGCGATTGTGCCGTTATTATTTACAGAATTAGAAGGTTTGCTTGCCATTGGAAGTCGAGATGAAAACCGTTTTCACGCGAGTATGGGGCATTTATTTTTAACACAAATGAGCGAAGTTATCGCCACCCGTTTAATCACCCTTTTACAATCCGCTAAATAATTTCGCCATGTCATTACTCATTTCTTATCTCAAATTGTGTTGGTTCAAAAACGATCCGACCGATTTAATGCCAAGTCGTGTTTTTTCGCGCAGCGTCATTATTTTCTATTTCATTTCAGGAATTATCGTCGAAGGTTTAATTGCTGATCCTGCTGACGGAACGTTGGAAGTTTCATTACGAGCGATTATGGCGTTTTCGTCAGTTGCCACATTTCTATTTTTTGCTGAAAAAAATATCTTGTTATTTCAACGTGTTTTTACGGCAATTTTTGTCTGTGAAAACTTCATTATGACGTTAGCGATTTTGTGTGAAATTTTAGATGTCGTACTGATTAAGATGCACTATGAATATCATGAATATGTTGGTATTGGTTTAGCCATATTTTTAGTAAGTTGGTATTTAGCGATTGTTGCTTATATTTTGCGTCGATTTTTTAAGTACAACGTCAGCAAAAGTTTAACTTTGGCGTTCAGTTATTTCATTCTCACTTACGGCATTCCAATGCTGTTTATGGATATTTAAATCATGCGTTTAGCATTATTTTCAAAGTCACGTTTTAGCATTTTAGGACTATTTTTACTCATTAATTTAGTCACGTTTGCGCTGCTGCGAATCGCGTTACTTGCTAAACAGTGGGCAGATATTGATACGCCATTTTATCAAATTGCCTTTGCGTTTATTTTGGGCGCGATTCACGATTTGGCGTTTTACAGCTATTTGTTGATTCCATTCACGCTGTATTTATTGGTGATTCCGAATCGTTGGTATCAAAGTAAACCACACAAATGGTTTGTGTTTTCAGGCTTTTTGTTGAATTTGTACGGGTTATTTTTTCTGATTCTTTCTGAATGGACATTTTGGGATGAATTCGGTGTGCGTTTCAATTTCATTGCGGTCGATTATTTAATTTATACGCATGAAGTTGTACAAAACATTATTGAATCGTATCCGCTTGGAAAATTATTAACAGGTATTTTGATTATTTCGATTGGCTGTTTTTGGCTGGTGAAAAGTACGTTAGCCGTCACATTTTATGCAACCGAAAGTTTCAAGCGGCGAGCAAAAATTGCGGGATTTTTATTTTTATTACCCGTAATAAGTTACTTCGCCATTGGTCGTACAACGTATCAATTCTCGCAAAATACTTATTTAAACGAAGTCGCAGCAAATGGCGCGTATCAATTCTTTTCAGCATTTCGCACGAATGAATTGGATTATCATCAATTTTATCGTTTAGCAGATGACGCGCAATTATCGGCAAAAATTAAAACGGAACTCGGAGCAAATAGCGAAGGTTTATATAACATCAAACGTGAAATCAAAGGGCAGGGCGCAGAAAAACGTTTGAATGTTATTTTGATTACAGTTGAAAGTTTGAGCGCGGATTATTTGACTAAATTTGGCAATACCCAAAAAATCACGCCATTTATGGACGAGTGGTTTAAAGATGGCGCATTGTTTACCAATTTTTATGCGACAGGAACGCGCACCATTCGTGGTTTGGAAGCGTTGACATTATCGATTCCACCGACGGCAGGACAATCGATTGTGAAACGTCCCGACAATGGAAAATTATTTAATTTGGGTCACGTTTTACAAGAACGCGGCTACGATACGGCGTTTTTATATGGTGGACGCGGTTATTTCGACAATATGAACGAATTTTATTCGGGCAACGGTTATCGCATTGTTGATCAAACTGAATTTACCAACGAAGAAATGACGTTTAAAAATGCGTGGGGGGTGTCCGATGACGTAATTTTTAATCGAACAGTGAAAGAAGCGGATAAAGATTTTGTTGAAAATAAACCGTTTTTCTTTCAAATCATGACCACGACAAATCATCGTCCGTATTCGTACCCAGAAGGAAAAATTGATATTCCATCGGGTCAAAGTCGTGAAGGCGCAGTGAAATATACCGATTACGCGATGCAAGAATTTATCAAAACGGCAAAAACGAAACCGTGGTTTGAAAATACAATTTTTGTCATGGTCGCGGATCATTGTGCTGGAAGTGCGCGAAAAACCGAATTGCCTGTTGATAAATATCATATTCCATTGTTTATTTATGCACCCAAACACGTTCCCGCTGTTGAAAATGCAACGCTTTCCAGTCAAATCGATGTTGCTCCGACCATTTTAGGGTTGTTGAATTTGAATTATGAAAGCCAATTTTATGGACAGGATATTTTTAAAATGTCGCCCGAAAAAGGGCGTGCGTTGGTGAGTAATTATCAAAAATTGGGTTTGTTTAAAGACAACAAATTGGTCTATTTATCACCACAGCAAAAAGTCGATATGGTCGATGATCCGCTCGGTGAACATCAGATTTTGAAACCAGAAACACAATCTGAATTGCTTAATGATGTAATGAGTTATTATCAATCGGCAGATTATATTTGGACGCATCGATTGAGTCGTTATCCCTAAATTATGAATGCACTTGCCGCAAAGCAACTCGCCGATTTTTTCACGCAATTAGAAATTGAAAAGCGCGTATCACTTCATACGCTGACTAATTACAAGCGTGATTTGCGCCACCTGACGGATTTCTGTGTGAAACAACAGTTTGAACATTGGTCAGAATTGCAGCCAAATCATATTCGTCAACACGTTGCGAATCGTCATCGGCAAGGCTTGGGAAGTGCGAGTTTGCAGCGTGAATTGTCAGCAACGCGCTCTTTTTATCATTATTTAGTGAAAAATAATTTAGTGACACTAAATCCCGCGCATTATGTCAAAGCTCCAAAATCAATTCGTAAATTACCCAAAACCTTAGACGTAGATCAAGTCTGTGGTTTGTTAGACGCTGGCACAGATTCAGTTTTAGAAGTGCGTGATGTAGCGATGTTTGAATTGTTTTATTCGTCAGGTTTACGTTTGAGTGAATTGGTTGATTTGAATTTGGCGGATTTAGATTTGAGCGATAAATCGTTGCGCGTTCAGTCGGGAAAAGGCGGTAAAGCACGGATTTTACCTATTGGTAGCAAAGCGATTTTAGCAATTCAAAATTGGTTAAAACACCGCGTGGCGCGAAATGAAACAGAATTCGCTGTTTTTTTATCTAAAAATGGAAATCGACTTTGCCAGCGTAGCGTTCAATATCGACTTGAAAAATGGTGCATTAAAAAAGGCATCGCTCAACACGTTCATCCTCATGCATTACGTCATTCTTTTGCTAGTCATTTATTGCAATCTAGTCAAGATTTACGCGCTGTTCAAGAATTACTTGGACATAGCAACATTAGCACCACACAAATTTATACCCATTTAGATTTTGAACATTTGGCGAAGGTTTACGACAACGCACATCCACGAGCAAAAAAAAAGCCCGTTTAGCCGCGCAAAAAGCACTCAAAACCTGCTACTATGCGCCACACTTTAAATCTCAATCAACGCAAAATCTATTTCCTTAAAAGGTTCAAATTATGGCGGCAAGCGAAAAAATATCAGACATTAAATCAAAAGGAACGGCGTGGATACTCGGCGTTTTAGGAATAATCATCACCTTAATTATGTTTATATTAAGTCAGTGGTGGGGGCGTGAACCAGGGCAGTTTAACATTTTAGAATCGGCAATTTCTCAAGCGGGACTTACCCCAGAGGCACCACCAGAAGAAGAAAATGCCAATGCGGGACATGGTGAAGCAGCAACAGCACCAAGTTATGAAGTTTTAGCAGCGGAGTTGCCCCTTGGCTACACTTACACTGCAACATTAGCGCATATTGCCGACACGTTGCTGAATAAAAGTGGCGGCTATATTACTAATGACGTCGCACCGCCTGGCGTGTTATTGGATAACATTACCAGTTGGGAATTTGGGGCATTGGTTATGTTACGCGATGCAACCACTGCGTTACGGAACCATTTTGCCCGCGATCAATCTCAATCTGAACAAGATCCAGATTTAGCGGTTGCTGAACCTTATTTCTATTACGAACCAAATTCGTGGGCATTACCAGCGACTGAAGCGGAATATGAAAAAGGTGTTCAAGCTTTACACAAATACATGGCGCGTTTACAAGATCCAAATGCAAGTAAAAAAGCCCAATTTTATTCACGGGCGGATAACTTGTGGCAATACACTGAGGTTGTCATTAAACGGTTGGGCGATTTATCAACACGCCTAAGTTCTAACGCATCGAGCAGTAACTTTGCACCAGGTTTGACTAATTTAGAACTAGAAGAAGCCAGCGGTAAAGTGGCAGCAAAAGTAACGTGGTTTGAAATCGATAACGTGTTCTATGAAGCACGTGGTGCGAGTTGGGCTTTGTTACACATTTTGCGAGCGATTAAACACGATTTCCACGATATTTTGCTTGATAAACGCGCCATGCGTACTGTTGATGTCATGATTCGTGAACTTGAAAATAGTTTAACGCCAACGCTTAGTCCAATGGTTTTAGACGGCAGTGGTTATGGTTTATTTGCTAACTATTCGTTATCAATGGCGAACTATATTGCGCGTGCGAATGCTGCTGCGCTTGATTTACGCGACATTATGAACAGAGGTTAAAACAATGGAAGAACAACTCAATACCCATTTATCACAACTACAAATTTGGAAACGTATTTTTCTAATGTTGTTGTTTGCTGTGGTCATCACAATGGTGCGCTGGTTAGCGTGGGCAGTGATTCTATTGCAATTATTTTTTGTTTTGGTGTCAGGTGAAAAAAATGTTCACATTTTGAGTTTCGGACGGGGCTTAGCTGTTTACGATTACCATCTTTTATCATTTTTGGTTTTTGGTACAGAAATCTTACCGTTTCCATTTTCACCGTGGGCGATGTCTGCTGAATTAAAATCGCCAGATGAAAATTAAAAATCTCTCGCAAAAAAAATAGTGACACTATCGAGTTTTTAAAAATGCCTTAAAACTAATGTTTTAGGGCATTTTAGTTTTAAACTTGATGATTTAGAATAGCTACAATCGTTTCAAATTGAATAGGAAATTAAAACGTCATGATTTTTTCACACAAACAAATCCGATTTGCTTTTTTATGCGGTCTATTAAGTTTTTCATCGTTAGCAAATGCTGATTTTTTTGAGTGGACGAATACCGAAATTCAATATCTTCACGGCGACAGTTATCGAATGCCCGCAAATCCTCGCGACATTAGCCAATCTATTATCACTTTTACGCACGCAGATGGTTGGAAATATGGACATAATTTTATGTTTATGGATACGTCAATTACCGAAGATGGACAACCTTCGCAAACGAACGTTTATGGAGAGGCTTATAGTTATTTCAGTGCAGGAAAAATACTCGGCAAAGATTTGTCATTTAGCATTTTTAAAAATATTAACGCAACGATTGGTGTGAACGCGGGGGAAAATTTCGATAGTCCGAAAAGCGGTACACGCATTGCACTGTATGGTTTTACCGTCGATTTTAATTTACCTGGTTTTACACTTTTCTCCGTTGATGTTCTTCGTCATCAAATTCTCGAACCTGCTCTCACCGTACAAAATTCATCTTGGCAATTTACGCCTGTGTGGAAACTGCCTTTTTCAATCGCGGATACAAAATGGAGTTTAGAAGGATTTACCGATTTTATCGGTTCAAAAGGGGGCAATTATCACTACAACATATTGTCGCAACCGCAATTACGTTTAGATGTAGGTGATTTATGGGGTGATAAAAATCATCTTTTTGTGGGCGTTGAATACCAGTATTTTTATAATAAATACGGCATCAAAGGATTAAGCGAAAGTTTGCCACAAGCGTTAATTTTGTGGAAATTCTAATTCGGATTTAAAACGGCATACTTAAAAATGATTTTAAAAAATGTTTCGGAACGCTCCACTTTTATATTGTTACTGCAAATTATTGGGGTGGCAGCCGCTTATTTTGTAACAGGAAAATTGGGAACGATACTCGCCATTCCACCAGGTTACGCAACCATTGTATTTCCCGCCTCTGGCATTGCGTTAGCGTGTATTTTAATTTACGGAAATCGTATTTTCTGGGGAGTATTGTTAGGTTCATTTTTCTTGAATATATCAACGTCTGCTATCACGAATGATTTTGTCGAAAATTTGAATTCAACAGGTATTGCCTTTTTAATTGCCAGCGGTTCGAGCATTCAAGCTATCGTGGGCGCATATTTAGTCCGCCGCTTTGCTGATTTCCCTAACGAATTCGCTGATGAAAAAAGTGTCTTATTATTTTTATTTTATGGCGGCATTGTCAGTGCGTTAGTGAATTCGACTTTTTCAGTTTCATTACTCGTTGTCACAGGACAAATTTCAGTAGTAGAGTATTTTATTAATTGGTTAACGTGGTGGGGCGGTGATGCGTTAGGCATTATGATTTTTACGCCATTATTTTTGGTTTGGATGTCCCGCTTTTCAGCTTTTCAAGGTAGACGATTGGCAATCACTGTGCCTATTTTTGTTATGTTTGGCATAACAGTTCTCGCTGTTTTTTATGAAATTACCAGCAGTAATGAGCGGGTAAAAATTGGATTTGAAAAAAGTACCGAAGCGATGAATCTCGAGTTAAACAATTCATTGAGGGCGAATTTAAATGTTTTAAGGTCACTTAATAGTTTCTATGCTGCTTCTAAAACTGTTAGTTCAAAAGATTTCAACACTTTCGTGACGCAATCATTAGACGATTTTAAAGGCATACAAGCATTGGGTTACAATCATCGTGTTTTAGCTTCTGAAAGAGAAGCGTTTGAAAAAAATATGAGGTTAGAAGGTTATTCTAATTTTCAAATTACTGAGCGCGATGCGGATAAAAAATTGATACGGGCGGGAAATCGTCCCGAATACTATCCCGTGGCAATTATTGAACCCTTTAAAGGTAATGAAAAAGCGGCTGGTTACGATATACATTCTGATGCGATTCGGCATGAAGCGATTGATCGAGCCATTGATAATGACGCGCTTGCACTGACGGCAAAAATTATTTTGGTTCAAGAGAAAAATAAGCAAAACGGTTTTCTAGCTTTTATTCCTGTTTATCATCATAACTTGCCACATGAAACAATTGAAGAACGCCGCCGTAATGTTTCGGGTCTTGTTACCGTGGTACTTCGTGGCTGCGATATTATTACAGAAGTCCTTGATTCCTATAATTTAGCAAGTTTGTCTTATCGATTGGTGGATATAACCTCTGGTGCGGAAGATTTAATTTTTGCTAGCAATGAAAAAGAATTTGTGCCGTTTGTTCTGCAAAGAAAGAGTATTTTTTCAGAGGAACAAACTCTCATTTACAGCACTATTTTACCTATTGGTGGACGTACTTGGCGGTTTGACGTTGTACCGACTGCTAGTTATTTTGTCCAAAATCGTTCTGCAAATGCTTGGTTAATTTTGTTGGGTGGCATCATATTAACGGTTTTAACGAGCGTCGTTTCGCTAGTATCTTCAGGTCATCAACGCAAACTTCAACAGCTTTTAAGTGGTGAAGTTGTTATGAATCACGAATTAGCTCTTAAAAGTGCTGAAGCGGAAGCGTGGATTTCGGAATTTTCGATGGCAAATGCATCATTAGCGAAGGTTAACGAAGAACTATTGTCACAAAATAATGAACTTACCATTGCATACGAACGAAATGAAAGTTTGTATCAGCAAGTTAATCAAATGCAGAAGTTGGAAAGTATTGGGCGTTTAACATCTGGTATTGCTCACGATTTCAACAACATTTTGGCGTGTATGTTGGGTTATAACGGCATGAATGAATATATCAGTGAAGACATGACTGATGAAAATTTAAAAGTCGAACTCGCCAATAACACAAAGCAAATCCATGATGCGGGGCAACGGGCAGTGTCATTGATTGAAAAAATGATGGCGTATTGCCGCCAAGAACCAAAGCAAGGGAAACTAGACGTAAAACCCACGCAAGGCGTTATTAAAGAAGTCTTGGCAATGCTACTTCCTGCGTTAACTAGTCGAATTCAATTAGAATTTGTTGATGATTGTCATGTTAATGATTCTGGGTGTGATACTTGTGAAATAAGAAGTCATTGTGATACGACCGATATTCAAATTGACGCGATTGACTTGCATCAGATTTTGACCAATTTAGCAGTGAATGCGCGTGATGCAATGAAAGAGCAGGGCGGTAAGATTTCTGTTTCGCTGAAAGTAACAACGACAGAAAAGCGGCATTGTTTAGCGTGTGCTTTGCCTGTAGACGGTTCGTTTATTGAATTGAGTGTTGCTGATAATGGTACTGGGATTGAGGAAAAAATTATTAAACGAATTTTTGATCCTTTTTTCACCACCAAAGAACAAGGTGAGGGGACTGGTTTAGGATTATCGGCAGTGAGTGGTTTGGTGCATCGTGCAGGGGGGCATATTTTGATTGATTCAAACCTGACAGAACCTAATCGAGGTACAAAGTTTAGATTGTTATTTCCGTTGGTTTAAAACAAATAAAAATGGGGCAAAATGTTGAATGCCCCATTTTTTCGAGAAAATTTATTGAAAAACTGTCACGCCTTGAGGCTTTTGCGGTGGCGGTTCAATTCCATTATTTTGGCGCGAATCGACATTTGAACTTCTGCCCATTGGTTCACCTGAAACTTGATCAAAAACTTGTTCTTCAATTTGTCTGAAAACATCTTCCCCTAAACTTTTTGAAACTAGAGTAATCACTTTCGGGCGATTAGGTTCTGCATAAGTGCCAGGCGTAATAATTTTTGTATCTTGCCCATCACCTGTGGCAGTAAAGCTCGCAATCACTTCGTAAGTTTTGGTGTTAATTAAGCTAAATTCAGCCGACAGCGTCAAACTCAAAATGATATTTGTCATGCTGTCGCTGACTTGATAAGTGCTGTCGTTAAAGCTCATTTCGTTCAATTTACCGAACAAAACATAATCGGCATGAGGAAAATCGCCTTTTTTAATTCGAGCAATAATATCGTAGACACCTTCATGTCTTTTCATTGGTGCTGGTTTGGCTTGCGTCAATGTGAATCGGCGTGAATTGATTAACTCCCCTCGAATATCGCCTGTAAATTTTTTCAATTCACCGTATTCCACATACGAAAAATTGTGTTCGTATTCGTGATAATCGGTTTTACTGCTCGCGTTCAATTTACTTTTGGACGATGCTGAGGCTGCATAACCCGCAACTGCCGCGCCACCACCATAACCATCAACCGCTGCACCTGCATAACCACTTGCAGCTGATTTAGAACTTGCTGATGCAGATAGCTTACTCGTGTTGTGATAATCCACTTCGTGGATATATTCTTGAATCGTTTCTGAATAAGCCAAATCTGTGACCGCAATGGATTTTGCCATCACGGGACTTACAAAAACTAAACCAGCAAAAAATGTCGCTAAAATTTTCATTCTCACGACCTAGAACGTAGGACGTTCTGAGGTTTTACGGATTTCTTTTTCTTCGCTCCAAACATCTTCACCAGCATCAACATCTTCAAGGGTTAAGTTCAAAATGTAATCGATATTTTTAATATCGCCTGCACGTTTCACGATTGAAGTGATTTCGCCATGAAGTCTATATTTTGCTGCTTCTCTGTTACCAGGTTTTGCGGCTTTAGACTGTTTGTATAAACCAGACTGTGACTGTCTTTGTAATTCTGTCAAAGACCCTGCATCATCGGCTTTATCAGTCATAAATCTAACGGTTTGTGATTTTGAAAGCTGTGTTTTGATTTTTAACGCAATCGAGCGAGTATCGATGTGTTCGCTAGTTTTGTTTTTGATCTCGGCAATCGTTATCGTAGGTTTTTGTTTGCTGGTTGCAATCAACGGACTAGTCAAAAGCGACGTGGTCATTTTTTCAGCCATCATTTGAAAATCGGTTAAACCAATTTCATTGGTGAGATTTTCTTCTGCTTTTGTATCACCGTAAGCCACATTACCAGAAGAAAATGCAGGTTTATTTGAAGCACAACCTGAAACGCCTAGCGTTGCGGTTAATGCGATTACCAAACCTAAAATGTGTGTACGTTTTGTATTCATAATTTTATCTCCTTAGTTTTTACTTTTCAGTTCAAGTTTAAAATCTACCGCATATTTTGAAGTTGCAGTACCTTGAATGCGCTGTGTTTGCATTGGTGACAATGGTAGTGTTTTCCAATTCTCGTCTATTCCAACAGCCATTCCACCTTTATCTCGCCATTGAAAACGGTATTCAATAGCCGTGTAATCATTGCTGTTATTAACAACATCGGCATTCACAACATTAAAATTATTTGTCGCGCCCATGCGTAAATCATTCACAGAAATGTAAGACAAATCGCCAAGATACATTATTTTTGCAGCCGCTGAATTCGGTGCTGGCGGAGGAAGTGGCGGCTGACTAACACAACCTGCGAGTAAGATTGGAGTCAGTGCAAAAATGCAGCACGATTTCAAAAAAGTGTTTTTATTCATGTATATTTTCCTGAAAAATATAAAAAAAGGCGGTTATAAAAACCGCCTCTCGTTTTGTTTCCGCGTAGATTATAAACCTGCTTGCAGGTTATAAATAGAATTACCAATTAAACGAATTGGAATCACAACGTGTTTGCCTGAAACATTCACAGAAACTTCTTTCATGCCTTGTGATGTTTGAATTTTTACCGTCGATTGACCTTCTGGAAGTTTCACACGCGCAATAGTAATTTCAGCAGGCAATAAGCCCCAAACACGTTCATCAGCTTGTTCAGTAGCAACATTGATAGCATTAAGAGCAACGCCCGCGAGTGCATTTTGCTGATAAACCGCTGCTTGCGCTCCGCCTTTAACTGCTGCACGAATTGCCGCACGCACCATAATCCAAGGCAAATTATCTTTTAATGAACGACGTGATAAATTTTCAATGCTCGCAATGGTCGTTAATTGTGTAATCGAATTATTTGGCAAAGTAATCGATGCCGCTTTATTTGCCGAAATGGGATTAGTTTCTAAAACAGGGAACGAAATCGGCACAACGCCCGCATAAGGAATTGGCAACGGAATCATGATTGATTTTTTAAACGGTGCAACGCCTGTTTCAACGACAAACAAAACATCACTTTCGTTAGATTGTGCGATAAATGGCGAAGTTTGAACAGGTACGGGGGTAGAAATCGGCGCAGCAGCAATTTGTTGCACTGATTTACCTTTTTTGCCTTTCTTTTTAGATTTTTTTGCCGTTGATTTTGTGACAGGTAATGATTGTTCGACATTTACCGCCGCCGCGATTGCAGGTTTTGCAAAACGATTATCCATACCCATTAAACCGTCCTTTAAAACACCCAAAGAAGGTTGTAGCTCAATCGCAGTGCGATAACTTGCCGCTGCTAAACTTTCTTCACCCGCTGCTTCATACAAAAATCCTGATAAATAATGACTAAACGCATTTTGGTAGCCATTTTTTAAATTGGTGACATCTGGACTATTAAGCGTCGCAATCGGATAGCCTTTTAAATCTTCCGATTTTGTTTTGTAGCCTTTTTCTTTCGCTGTATTTTCTGCTTCATCAATGTCTTTTTCATGCAGCGTTTTGATTAAATTTTCGCGTTCCCACGTTTTTTTAATTTCAACCAGTGCGTCTTCTGTTTTGCCAGCGGCTAAATAAGCCAACGCAAGACGAGTTGAAAGCATGACTTTTTCATAATCTTCGCCATCGTAACGGCGTAATTTATCATTCACGACAACAGAACCAACGGCTTGACCCACTTTTGCACCGCTGATTTTTGCTTCACTTTCCCATTGCGCGATGATTTTATCGGCTTCTGTCCACGTTGCAATCGTGTCTGGATACAGTTTTTTCAAACGCTGCAATTCGCCTTTTTCCATGAAATAAAGCAAATCTTTATCTGAACCTGTTTTAGCTTCATGTTCAGTAATAGCTTGATCAACTTGCCCAGTCGCAATGCTTGAAACAAGCGTTTGCGTTTCTGAATTGTAAGATCTAAATGTCGCGCAACCATTTAAAGTTAAAAATGCAGCAAATAGAGCATAACTTCTTTTTTGTTTCATAAGCGTTACCTAAAAATTATTTTGTAAGGGTGGCGATTATGTTCTTGCAAATGAGCAAACTCAAGCTAATTCAAGTTAAATTCTGGCATAGCGTTCAAACTTTTTCTTGCCATAAAAATTGACCAATTCAACAGTGATATTATCTTCGGCAGCAGATTCTAAAAATTCTTCAATCACTTCTAAAATATCGTAATCGACAAAATCCGTTTTCGAGGCATCAATAATCACAGTGCTGTTTTCAGGGATTTGTAAAATGAATTTGCGAAG
>CAINDC010000002.1 GCA_903847275.1 uncultured Pseudomonadota bacterium | reverse complement strand
CATCGGCGACCGCAAAAATATTCGGCACGGGGCGTGGATTACTGAAGGTGTGGCAACGGGATTAAGTATTTATCACGCGGAAGGGGATGGCAAAGAAACGTTAAGAAATAAACATAAGATGCCTGTCATCTGCTGTTTGTCCGCTGGAAATATGCAAAATGTCACACGCACTTTTACTCAATTAGGAAATGCGGACTTACGAATTTGTGCAGATAATGACAATACGGGAATTTATACGGCTATTCAATGTGCGGCAATTGCAGGTGCTAAAGGGTATTACTGTCCTGAACAGCTCGGACAAAAGTGCGATTTCAACGATACGTTAAACTTCAAGTTGATTGACATTGGTCATACTAAATCTGAACAAATTCAACAATTGATGAGGGTTGCACCTGTTTCTAACTTAAAAAAGTTAGGTGATAGATTAGCGTTCGCTATGGCAAAACAAGTGCCTTACTTATTCAGCGAAAAACAAGCCACTCAAATAGTGCTTGATGCCTTAAAAGCGCGTCAATTCGATGGGAAATATAATCCTGCACAAATTATTAAACATTCCGTTTCAGAGCGTCGTGAAATTATTCGCAAACGTAATAACATCACTGATTTTACTGCACTTAATCGCATTAAAATCGATGTGTTACCCGATAGCATCAGTCGTGAAATCAATGAAGCTATTCGCCGTAAATTAATTAACATAGATGATCCAGCCATTATCTTTGACCCACGCGGTTTAGGCGCAGGTAAAACTGAATTGTTGGAATTGATGCGTGAATTCTTGAGTAATGAAAAAATTGCCGTGATTATTCATCGCGTTGCCTTGTCTTATGACCTTTCTACGCGCCTCGACACCGACCATTACAAAGAAGAAGAACCGAGTGGCTACATTCGCCATTTAACGATTACTGCAAATTCTTTACCTAAATTTTCGATTGCAAAAAACGGGTTTCAAATCTTGTTTATTGATGAAGCACGTCAGGTGGTAGACCATTTGATTCGAGGTACTGTAAGCAATAGGCAAGCGGCATTTGATGAATTTGTCGCCGCTATTGAAGCAGCCGACTTTATTATTTGCTCTGATGCCGACATGAATGATGCAACTGTGGCTTTCTTCAAAAAACACGCAAATGGTAAGAAATTACACGTTATTGATGCACCTTCAGGCAACAACAATAAAACGTTGCACATGGTCGATAACCACGCCACCAACTTTGTAAATATCAGTGAAGCACTGAATGATAATCAAAATATATTTGCGGGTTGCACCTCTAAAGATAAAGCGATTGAAGCACACGCTTTTGCATTACAAAACGCGGTTGGCTTCACTGAAGACGACTTGTTGTTAATTCATTCTGAAAACAAAGAAGACCTAAAACAAGCGGCATTCCTCAAAAATCCGAATGCAGAAGCCACAAAATATCGGGGTGTATTTCATAGCCCCACTATCGGCTCTGGCGTGTCGATTACTACGCCGCATTTCATCAGCAATTATTTCTTGAATAGTGGCAACTTGCCTGAAAATGAATGTTTACAAATGACCGCACGAAATCGATGTGCAACCAATATCTTCGTGAGTTGTGGTGATCAAAAAAACGTGATGTTAATAACCGACATTGCCTTGATGACCGAAGGCGAAGGTAAAAAAGCTGAATCTTATTTAGGCGAATTTAATGGTGTAGGGTTCGCACCGAATGAATTAGGGCTACTACGAATTGAATTAAATGCGGTTAATAATCACGCGCTGAATGACTACGCCAATAACTTCTATTTGCTTGCCGAAATCAACGGCTACACCATTAACAGAACCCCTTTTGATGCGAGTACCACTATGACCACAGAAATTATTGAATCAAAAACTAAAAACTTGGGTAAAAAAATCAAAGAAGCCACGTGTGAGCGAATTCATAAAACAGACGTTAATGCGACAACTAAAAAATTATCAAAACATAAGCAAACGGAACGCGATCAGCTCGATAAATTAGCGACAATTAACATGGCAGGCACGCCTGAAATTGATACCGACGATATTTACCGATTCAAATTTAAAAATGTGTTGCCTGTGTTACTTAACCACGAAAATTTATTTTCTTCCAAAGCATCGCGT
>CAINDC010000001.1 GCA_903847275.1 uncultured Pseudomonadota bacterium | reverse complement strand
TTTACTCGATACTGAAAATACCAAAGTGCTTTCGACGCTGACGTTGCAACGTAATTCTGTCAGTAAAAATTCCAGTTCTGATTTAGTTTTGCATGGCGAAAAATTGATTTTGAATCGTGTCACGTTGAATGAATCGGAATTGACCGATTATGTTTTAACGCCCGAAACGTTGACGATTTTAAACGTGCCGCAAGTTGAAACGTTCACGCTGATAATTGAAAACACCATCAATCCGAAAGAAAATACCGCGCTCGAAGGGCTGTATTTGTCGAACGGAATGCTTTGCACGCAATGTGAAGCGGAAGGGTTTCGTAAAATTACTTATTTCCTCGACCGTCCCGACGTGATGACGAAATTCACCGTCACAATCGTTGCCGACAAAACCGAATTCCCCGTTTTACTTTCAAATGGCAACAAAGTCGCCAGCGGTGAATTTGAAAATAACCAACATTGGGTCACATGGAACGACCCATTTGCAAAACCGAGTTATTTATTTGCGTTGGTTGCTGGTCAATTAGAATGCGTCGCCGACACATTTATCACGCAATCAGGACGTGAAATTGAGCTAGAAATTTTTGTCGAAGCGCACGACAAAGACAAATGCGCTCACGCCATGCAATCGTTGAAACACGCCATGCGTTGGGATGAAAACGTTTATGGGCGCGAATACGATTTAGATTTGTACATGATTGTCGCCGTCAGCCATTTCAATATGGGCGCGATGGAAAACAAAGGCTTAAACGTTTTCAACACAAAATTCGTGTTGGCGCGACCTGATACTGCGACCGATTTTGATTATGAAGGCATTGAAGGCGTGATTGCACACGAGTATTTTCACAATTGGACAGGCAACCGAATCACTTGCCGCGACTGGTTTCAATTGAGTTTAAAAGAAGGTTTCACCGTTTTCCGCGACCAAGAATTTACCGCTGACCGCGTGTCAAAATCCGTGAAACGCATTGAAGATGTGACGCAACTTCGCACGCGCCAATTTGCCGAAGATGCCAGCCCATTAGCGCATCCGATTCGCCCCGATTCCTATATCGAAATCAATAATTTTTACACGCTCACGGTTTATGAAAAAGGCGCGGAAGTTGTGCGGATGTTGCACACCTTATTGGGCGTGGACGGTTTTAGACGTGGCAGCGATTTGTATTTTGAACGTCACGACGGACAAGCGGTAACGTGTGATGATTTTGTCAACGCGATGCAAGACGCGAACGACGTGGATTTGAGTCAATTTCGTCGCTGGTATTCACAAGCCGGAACGCCCGTTGTGAATGTTTCGACGAATTACGATTCAAGCGCAAAAACGTTCACGCTGACGTTGAAACAAAGTTACCCGAACCAAACCGAACCACTGTTAATCCCTATCCGAATTGGTTTGTTGAATGCAGAAACAGGCGCGGATTTGTTGCCTGAAACGTTATTGCAGTTTAACGAAATGGAACAAACGTTCACGTTTGACGCGCTAGAATCTGCGCCAATCGTTTCAATGTTGCGGGGATTTTCTGCACCGGTGAATGTTGAAATGCCACGCAGTTTGGACGAACTTGCGTTTTTGTCGCAACACGACAGCGATTCCTTTAATCGTTGGGACGCGGCACAATCTGTGGCGGAACGCATTATTTTGGATTTAGTAAAATCCAAATCTTCTGACGTGAATCCGATTTTATTGGCGACGTTTGAAACCGTTTTAACTTCACCGATTGACGATTTGGCGTATTTTTCGTTGTTGCTGTCGTTGCCGTCCGAAAATTATTTAGCCGAACGCATGACGATTGTGGATTTTGAAGGCATTCATTTGGCGCGTGAAGGCGTGTTGAAAACTTTGGCGGAAACATTCCAAACACAATTTAGTGCGATTTATGTGGTAAATCACAAAGACGAATCAGGCGATTTCAGTCCCGAAGCGATTGGTCGTCGTCGCGTGAAAAATGCGTGTTTGGCGTTTTTGAGTCGCGTGTGTTCGACTGAAATTCATGCGTTGTCTCAATCACAATTTGAAAATGCTAAAAATATGACTGACCAAATGTCGGCGTTGGTGGCGATTGTTCACAATAATCACCCTGCAAAAAATGAATGTTTAGAAAAATTCTATTCACAATGGCAAAATGAACCGCTAGTGATTGATAAATGGTTTGCCTTGCAAGCCAGTAGTCCAGCGGCTGATGCGTTTGAAATTGTGCAGAATTTACGTTCACACGCCGCGTTTGATATGAAAAATCCAAATCGAGTGCGTTCATTGATTGGCGCATTTAGCCAAACAAATCCTGTGCATTTTCACGCGGCGAATGGTCAAGGTTATGCGTTTTTGACAGATGCGATTTTGGAACTCAACGCAATAAATCCACAAGTTGCTTCCCGTATGATTGCACCATTAACTGCGTGGCGAAAAGCTGAAACCGCTCGTCAACTTTTGATGAAATCTCAATTGCAACGCCTCATCGACACAAAAGATATTTCTAATGATGTCTTTGAATTAGCGAGCAAAAGTTTGGGTTAAACGTCGATACGATGAATAAAATTTTAGCAGTATTTCGATTCATTCAAGCCTATCCGCGTGTCATTATGCCGATATTGACATTGTTGCTGTGCGGCTATGGTTATGAAATGTTGGTGGCACGACCTGCGTTGATGTATCAAGGTGAACCGAAAGCCATTTCGGATTTTAATACAAATACATGGTTTCGGGTGTTACGGAATAATGGGTTTATCGTGGGGTATTCAGATTTGCGCGGTAATCCGTTGTGGGTGGAATATGCGCTCACACCAGTTACTGATAACGCACCGCATTTAAAACGCCCGTCACGTTTTCAAACGGATTGGCGCGGATTGAATCGCGTCAGTCACGATGATTACACCAAAAGTGGTTTTGATCGTGGGCATAATGCGCCAAATCATGCAATGAGTACGCTGTACGGAAAATATGGGCAAGCGGACAGTTTTTTGATGACCAACATCAGTCCGCAACGTCCAAAATTAAATCAACAAATTTGGCAACGATTGGAAGAAGCCGAACTGTCTTTTTTTGCGAAAAATTTTGGCAAAGTTTGGGTAATTACAGGGCCAATTTTTGGTAATAATTCTGAACAAATTTCATCATCGTTATGGCACATTGATATTCCGAAAGCGTTTTATAAAATTTATATCACCGAAGAAAGCGATAGCAAACCCGCTTTCGCTTTGGCGTTTATCATGCCTCAAACGGTGACTGGAAAAGAACCGTTATCACAATTTGTAACGACGATTGACACGGTGGAAGCACAAACAGGTTTAGATTTTTTAAGTGATTTTGATGATAAAACCGAAAATCATTTAGAAGGTACGATTGAAACGGTGCCGTGGAATTTGAATGCAATAAATAAAATACCATCGCGTTATCCGTGAATATAGAGCGTTGAAGGCTCAATTTTTGCTTTCTAAAAATCCATCGCTATTTGCGGCGGTGAAATTAATTCAACAATTGGTCATAAAATCGCTACTAAATTGTATTTATTAACCTTTATTGGAATGTATTTATTTTTTTAGAAATAATCTGTTTTTTAAATAGACACAATCTATTTATTGCGGCTAAAATGCGCCCGCTTTCGAAGGAAAGCATTTAGGTAGGTAGCTTTTAAACAAAGCTAAATAACAATAACAATAAATAGTTAGAAATACTTTCACTTGAGTCACGTCGCTGGGTAATTTGCTTAGAACGACAAGATAATAATAAAAATA
The DNA here is from genome assembly GCA_903847275.1 of uncultured Pseudomonadota bacterium. Classification (GTDB taxonomy): domain Bacteria; phylum Pseudomonadota; class Gammaproteobacteria; order Methylococcales; family Methylomonadaceae; genus UBA10906. The sequence continues at coordinate 39,256 of CAINDC010000001.1, read as the reverse complement.
ATTACTCAAGTTAGCCCGCTTTACGCGGGCTTTTTATTGCCTATCAAAAACCCGCATTACCGCTTAAAATACGCCATCATTTAGATTCATCAACGAGTTAGACCTTTGAAATCCCCTTTATTTTTACCTTGGTTCATCACCAGTTTTGTTATTGTGATGCTAATTTTAAGTATTACTTTTGCACACTTTTATACTTTTCAAAATTTGTTAACTGAAGAACCCCGAATTTTTTGGCGCACCATTTTTTATATTTTATCGATTATCATGCTGCCATTGACGAATTTATTGCGTCATATTTTTTTGCGTCTAAATCAAACGATGCCACTTCTAGCAAATGCCAATTTAGAACGTGTTATAAAAATTCGCTATATGTTAACTATCACGATGTCGATGTCGATGATGCTGATAATTGGCTGTTTGGGCGCAACGATGTTCTATTTCGGCGATGGTTTTAGATCGTTGCACATTTTGACGGGCATTGCGGCTTTAGGTGTATTTTTATACCGTCCAAAACTGAATGAATATCAGCAAATCCTAGATTCATTAACAGAGAACGAAAATGACTAATACAAAAAAAGAATTATTAGCGATTGCTGATAGTTGCGTGAAATGTGGAATTTGTGCGCCGCATTGCCCCACTTATACACAGACTCAAAATGAAAACGAGTCACCCCGTGGGCGGATTGCCTTGATTCAAGCATGGGCAGGTGGAAATTTAAATGTGACCAATAATTTGCTTAATCACATTGATAGTTGTTTGTTGTGTCGTGCGTGTGAAAAAGCGTGTCCAGCGGTTGTACCTTATGCGAAATTGATTGATGATTTTCGGGCTGAAATGCACGGTGAACAATCTATTCCGATGTCCGTGCGATGGGTGAAAATACTTGCTGAAAATAAGCGTATTCAAGGTTGGGCAAAATCAGGCTTAACGTTTTATCAAAAAAATAATCTGCAAAAAACAGCTCGTTTTTTACACTTACCGACGTTATTTGGTTTGGGGAAATTAGAGCGTTTAGTCCCCAATTATCAAGAATCACAGCCGTTAAAAAACTATTATCCTGCACTAAATGAAGTTAAAGGTGACGTGGGTTTATTCATTGGTTGCATGGGTGAATTACTTGATTTTAAAACGATAAATGCAGCGATTAACGTTTTGACGCATATTGGTTTCAATGTGCATTTGCCAGAAACACAAGTATGTTGTGGCGCTTTAGCCTTGCATGAAGGCGATGCTAATACGGCAGAAAATTTAGCGAAACAAAATAAAACTGCCTTTGCGAATGAAAATTTACAAGCGATTATTACGATTGCCAGTGGTTGTGGAAGTACATTGAAAGATTACGCGCCAAATGTGGTGGATATTAGTCATTTTATTTCTCAATTCGAGTTTAATTTAAAACCACTTGCCGCAAACATTTGTGTGCATTCACCGTGTACGCTTAAAAACGTATTGAAAACTGATAAAAGTGTTTTGAAATTACTAAAACAAATCCCAGAGGCAAACATTTCATCTTTACCAGAAACCACGCAATGTTGTGGTGCAGCGGGAAGTTACAGTTTACGACACGATAAAATGGCACAAACATTATTGAACGAATTGCTTGAAACAGCACTTGAAAAACCGACCGATTATTTAGTGAGTTCAAATATCGGTTGTGCGTTACACATTGCGGCAGGTTTACGGGAACGCGGAGAAGATGCGACAGTAGTTCACCCGATTGTTTTATTGGCAAAACAACTGGTGAATTAAAACAAAAATGGCGCGAAATTCGCGCCATTTTTAAAAATATTCAGCGATAATTTCGACCGTAGAAAATCTCTGTTACTTCTTTGTGAACTTTCTTTTCAATTTCGTCTTTTTGTTCAGCCGATAAATTACATTCTTTTTCAAACAAATAATTTTCCAATTCGGTCTCTTTCAACATCATTTTGGTGTGAAAAATGTTTTCCTGATACACATTCACGTCAATCATTTGGTAACTTTTTTGTGTATCAATCGCAATGAAATCTTGAATTGAAGTAATACTGTGATCGATATACAGTTTTTTTCCTTCAATATCGCGAGTAAAACCACGCACTTTGTAATCCATCGTCACCACATCCGATTCAAAACTGTGAATCAAATAATTCAATGCTTTCAATGGCGAAATACGTCCACACGTCGAAACATCAATATCCGCGCGAAATGTACTAATACCGCTATCAGGATGACTTTCTGGATAAGTGTGAACGGTAATGTGGCTTTTATCCAAATGCGCCAAAATCGTATTCGTTGGCAAAGGACCAGGGGATTGTGTATTCATGCTCGGAGGCGGAGGTGAATCACCTTCCGAAATCAAAATCGTAACACTCGCACCTTGTGGATCGTAATCTTGACGAGCGATATTCAAAATTTGTGCGCCAATAATTTCAGCAACATTCTTCAAGATTTGTGTCAATTTATCCGCGTTATATGCCTCATCGATGTATTCAATGTAAGATTTTTGCTGTTCAGCTGGTGCGTAACAGATGTCATAAATGTTAAAACTAAGTGACTTTGTTAAATTGTTAAAGCCGTGTAATTGTAATTTCGTATTCAATGTTTTTAAACCTCAATAACTTCAAAATCATGGGTCATTTCAACCCCTGCGTTTCCTAACATAATTGCCGCAGAGCAGTATTTTTCTGCTGACAATTTTACAGCGCGTTCAACAGTAGCGGGTTTTAAATCTCGTCCACTGACCACAAAATGTAAATGAATTTTACTGAAAACAGCAGGAACTGCATCTACCCTTTCAGCCGTTAATTCGGCAACACAACTCATTAAATCATTGCGTCCCTTTTGAAGGATTTGTACTACGTCAAACGATGAACATCCACCCACACCCAATAACAACATTTCCATCGGGCGAATGCCCATATTTCGTCCACCTAAATCAGGAGGTCCATCCATGACGATTGCATGACCGCTGCCAGATTCACCGACAAACATTACGCCATCTACCCATTTAACGGTTGCTTTCATAGTTTTGTCTCAATTAAAAAATGGCGTGAATGGTATCACACTATCTTTACAGCGCGTGTGACAGAAAATTTTTTTTCTTTAATCGCTAATATCAATGTTTAATTCGGTTACTTTTCTTGTCAATGTGTTGCGTCCGTAACCCAATAAATTAGCGGCTTCATGACGTTTATTGCCAGTAAAATCTAATGCAGATTTAATCAAAATACTTTCGACGATTGGAATAATTTGTTTGGCAATTTCGGCAGTTTTATTAAGCAAATGTTGGTCAATTGCCGAGCGTAATAAACTTTCCCAATCTCCACCTTGTGGTATTTTTTTTACCAATAATTCAGGCGGCAAATCGTGAATATGAATTTCATGTCCCGATGCCATTACGGTTAACCATCGACAAGTATTTTCCAATTGCCGCACATTTCCGTGCCAATCTAACGCACTTAAAAATACTTCCACATTAGGTTTCAACACTTTAATTTCCATATCTAATTCTTTAGCCGCTTGCTGTAAAAAGTGACGTAGCAATAATGGAATATCTTGTTTGCGTTCTCGTAAAGGAGGGATATGAATCCGAATCACATTCAATCGGTGAAATAAATCATCTCGAAAACGCCCTTGCTTCACAAGCTCTTCTAAATTTTGATGTGTTGCTGCAATGATTCGTACATCTACTTTTATCGAAGCATAAGCACCAACGGGATAGAATTCACCATCTGACAATACGCGTAACAAACGAGTTTGTAATTCAGCGGGCATATCGCCAATTTCATCCAAAAATAATGTGCCACCATTTGCTTGTTCAAATCGCCCAGCACGACGTTGAATCGCACCAGTAAATGCACCTTTTTCATGACCAAATAATTCCGATTCCATTAACTCTTTTGGAATTGCCGCCATATTCAACGCGATAAATGGTTTTGTATTGCGTGGGCTATGGCGGTGTAATGCCTTTGCAACTAATTCCTTCCCTGTTCCAGATTCACCATTGATTAACACCGTAATTTGCGAACGAGCTAAACGCCCAATCGCCCGAAAAACATCTTGCATGGCTGGAGCTTCACCCACAATATCTGAAATAACGCTTTGTGTTGATGAAGCAGGACTTATTGCATTTTGGCATTGTTGAGAATGAATGTAAGCTCGGCGCGTTAACTCAATTAAGTCAGTAATATCAAATGGTTTAGGTAAGTAATCAAATGCACCACCTTGAAATGCCGCCACAGCACTTTCTAAATCCGAATGTGCAGTCATTACAATCACAGGCAATTTTGCGTAATTCGATTGAATTTTATTCAGTAATTCCAAACCATTCATGCCAGGCATCCGAATATCTGTAATCAGAACATCTGGAATATCATGCTGTAGCGCAGTGAGTAATTCTTTTGGATTTTGAAAACTTCGCACGACCATTTTAGCTTTTTGGAAAGCCTTTTCCATCACCCAGCGAATGGATTTATCATCATCAACAATCCAAACAATTTCTAATTCATTCATGCGATTCTTTTGGTAATTTTAAAGAGTTTTCATAAATTTTCTCTACGCTGCCAGAGCTTTTCTAATCGTTAAATGTAGCGAGAAATCAACCCATAATTCCCATTCATTTCAGGCAATGGAATTTTCACTTCATAACCGCCGCCACTCGCTTCTTGTATTTCTTGTCCGTACATATTTTCCATGCGTTCGATAACAAAATCTTGATTGCCTTCGGGCAAAATCAGTTCAATTTTGTCGCCCACCGCAAATTTATTTTTCGCATCAATTGTCGCCAAACCCGCTTCTTTATCGTAACTGCGAATTTCACCGCAGAATTGTTGTTGATGGCTTTTTGAATAACCTGTTAAATAATTTTGCTGCTCGTGCGTGTGATGACGTTGATAAAACCCGTCGGTATAACCACGGTTCGCTAAATTTTCTAAAACGCCAAGCGATTCGGGATTAAATTCGCGTCCAGCAAGCGCGTCGTCTATCGCTTGACGATACGTTTGTGCGGTGCGAGCAACGTAATAATGTGATTTGGTACGACCTTCAATTTTCAAACTGTCCACGCCAATTTCGACTAAACGTTGAACGTGTTCGATGGCGCGTAAATCTTTAGAATTCATGATGTAAGTGCCATTTTCGTCTTCCATCACAGGTAATAGTTCACCTTTGCGACCTTCTTCTTCGAGAAAATAAACTTTATCTGCAAGCGGATGACGTTCTGCGCCGCCACAACTGGCGTTGCTAATGTCGCTCATTGATAAAACCTCACCATTTTCAGCAGGTAAAATTAAATCACCTTCGGCATTTTCTTCGGCAGGTTTTGTATCATATTTCCAACGGCAAGAATTGGTACACGTTCCTTGATTTGGATCGCGGTGATTGAAATAACCCGACAACAAACAACGTCCTGAATAAGCAATACACAACGCACCATGCACAAAAACTTCAATTTCGGTATCGGGGCATTCTTGACGAATTTCAGCAATTTCATCGAGCGATAATTCTCTCGATAAAATCACACGTTCCACGCCCATGCGTTTCCAAAAATTCACGCTGGCAAAATTCACCGTATTTGCTTGCACCGACAAATGAATTGGCATTTCGGGATAAGTGTCACGCATCATCATAATCAAACCAGGATCAGCCATAATCAGCGCGTCAGGTTTCATCGCAACAATCGGCGCGATGTCTTTCATGAAAGTTTTAATTTTCGCATTATGTGGAATCACATTTGCCGCAATAAAAAACTTTTTACCGAGTTGATGTGCTTCGTTGATACCAATTTGTAAATTGTCGTGCAGAAAATCATTATTTCGCACACGCAAACTGTAACGCGGTTGTCCTGCATAAACCGCATCTGCGCCGTAAGCAAACGCATAACGCATATTTCTAATGGTTCCCGCTGGGGAAAGTAGTTCAATTTTTTTCATGAAGTCGGAGTCTGGAATAAATGGGGAAAAAGGCTCAACACAAATATATTGAGCCTTTGAATTTGATTTTTAATGAATGACTTTCGGCGTATAAAGGTTATTGAACATTCTTACCACAACAAACAGCATCGTTTTTGTTAAATCCAACATCGAATCGTGATACTCATCGCCTGAATTTTTAGCGTAATCATCCACCGCCATATTCATAAATTCGACCAAACCCGTTTGAATAAATTCGCCTTCTTTAGGTTTGAAAAAATCTTCACGCATTTTTTTTGCTGCTTTATCGCTGACGTGATTTGACGTTAATAATGGTGCAAGTTCTTTATCTAACAATTTTGCTTGGCTTTCAATCCACAATGGATCGTCTTCACAATTTGGCATTTTGCCAAACGCTTTCGTATAAACACACAATACGTCAAAACATAAATCCGCGAAATGTTGAGCTAAGTTTTGGTATTTTATTTCGCTGCTTTGATTATCGATAACCGATGGGAAAACGTTGAATAACGTGGTCGAAAACATGGGTTGATCAATTTCAAATTGAATCAAAATATGTCTACCTTGTTCTTCATCAACACTACGCGCATATTCCAAAGCTTCAAAAAGTTCGCGTTCAATAAGTTCGTGCATAACAGTCCTAAGTTAAATTATAAATTCGCCATTGCGGCAACAATCGCATCGCCCATTTCAATCGTGCCAGCTTTGGTATTTGGGTTTAAATCGGGTGTAACAAAAATGCCTTCATTCACGACTTTTTCAACCGCCGTTTTAATTTTTTCAGCCGCTTCATGTTCGCCGATATGATGCAACATCATCACGCCCGCCATAATGACAGCTGTTGGATTCGCTTTATTTTGTCCAGCAATATCAGGCGCACTCCCATGAACCGCTTCAAATAAAGCCGCATCTTTGCCGATATTCGCGCCAGCAATTAAACCTAAACCGCCCACTAAACCAGCGGTTAAATCGGACAAAATATCACCAAACATATTGGTGCAAACAATCACGTCGAATTTTTGTGGATTCATGACCATGTGCATACAAGCTGCATCAATAATCACGTCTTCAAATTGAATATCGGGATAACGTGCTGCCGTTTCACGCGCAATGTCTAAAAACAAACCTTGTGTGTATTTTAAAATGTTGGCTTTGTGGCAAACGGTGACTTTTTTGCGTCCATTGTCACGCGCATATTGAAACGCATAATCAATAATGCGTTCCGAAGCTACGCGAGTAACCACAGCAATACTTTCCGCAATGTCTTTTTTAGGCGTTAAATAATGTTCCAAACCCGCGTAAAGTCCTTCGGTATTTTCACGCACAATTACAATATCAACATTTTCGTAGCGCGTGTTTACGCCTTTCCAACTTTTTGCTGGACGAACGTTTGCGTATAAATCGTATTTTTGACGTAATGCCACGTTAATACTTCTAAAACCCGCTCCAATCGGTGTTGTTAAAGGACCTTTAAATGCTAATCGAGTGCGGTCAATCGATGCCATCGTTTCTTCGGGAATCGGTGTACCAAAAACTTCAAACGCACCCAAACCCGCGTGTGTTTCTTCCCAGTTAATTTTCGCGCCCGAAGCGTTAATGATTTTTACTGCTTCGTCCATAATCGATGGACCAATACCGTCGCCTTTAATAAGGGTTACGCTGTGCATGATTTTTCCTGTAATTTAAAATGAAGTGAATCGCTTTTTTAGCGTGCGGCATTTTACCGTAACACACGCTGTTTTTTTGAAATTAAATAACCTGTCGATTCGCAATAATATCTTCAACCACTGACGAATCTGCCAATGTTGAAATATCACCCAAATTATCGAGTTCATTGGCAGCAATTTTCCGCAAAATACGACGCATAATTTTTCCTGAACGGGTTTTGGGTAAATTCGGCGACCATTGAATGACATCAATTGTCGCAATCGCACCAATTTCAGCACGCACTAATTTTACTAATTCTTTTTTTAATTCATCCGACGGCGGCGTGTCGTGTTTTAGAGAAACGAAAGCATAAATCCCCTGCCCTTTTATTGCATGAGGGAAACCTACAACCGCCGATTCGGCAACGTGTTCGTGTAAATCCAGCGCATCTTCAATTTCAGCGGTTCCCATTCGATGCCCTGACACATTCAACACGTCATCGACACGCCCCGTAATCCAAAAATAACCGTCTTCATCACGTCGTGCGCCGTCGCCTGTAAAATAATAATTCGGATAAAGTTTGAAATAAGTGTCTATAAAACGTTGATGGTCGCCGTAAATTGTTCGCGCCATGCCAGGCGTTGGGTAACGAATCGCTAAAACGCCTTCTGCCGCCCCGTGTTGAATATGTCCGTCGTTGTCTAAAATCACAGGTTGCACGCCAAAAAATGGACGGGTTGCCGAACCTGGTTTTAAATCCATCGCGCCAACAAGCGGCGTAATTAAAATACCGCCTGTTTCAGTTTGCCACCAAGTATCGACAATTGGGCATTCATTGTGTCCCACAACGTGGTAATACCATTCCCACGCCTCCGAGTTTATCGGTTCGCCAACACTTCCCAAAATTCGCAAACTGGTTCTTTCTGTTCGGGTGACAAATTCATCGCCTTCTGCCATCAAAGCGCGAATTGCCGTCGGCGCGGTGTAAAAAATGTTCACTTGATGTTTATCAACGACTTCCCAAAAACGCGAAGCGGTTGGATACATTGGCACGCCTTCAAACATCAAGGTTGTCGCGCCGTTGCAAAGTGGCGCGTAAATCACATACGAATGTCCTGTAATCCAACCCACGTCTGCCGTACACCAATAAATTTCGCCCTCTTGATAATCGAAAATATATTTGTGCGTCATCGAGGCATAAAGCAAATAACCGCCTGTGGTGTGCAAAACGCCTTTTGGTTTTCCTGTCGAACCCGATGTGTACAAAATAAAAAGCGGGTCTTCTGCATCCATCCATTCAGGTTCGCAAACATTCGACGCATTCGCCATTTCGTCATGAAACCAAACATCTCGTCCGTTTTGCCAACTAACCGAATTTCCCGTGTTTTGCACGACGACAACCGTTTTAATGTGAGGGCAACCTTCGAGGGCTTTATCAACGGTGGTTTTCATTGGGATGACTTTGCCGCCGCGATAACCTTCATCCGCACAAATTACATAACGGCAATCACAATCTAAAATACGTTCTTTGAGCGATTCAGCCGAAAACCCACCAAAAATAATCGAATGCACCGCACCAATTCGCGTACACGCTAACATCGCAACCGATACTTCCAAAATCATCGGCATATAAATACACACGCGGTCGCCTTTTTGAACACCGTGATTTTTCAACACGTTGGCGAATTTACAAACTTGCTCGTGTAATTGCGCGTAAGTAAGTGTTTTTGAATTTTCAGGATTATCGCCTTCCCAAATAATCGCGGTTTGATTCGCTTTTGTGGGCAAATGTCTATCTAAACAATTGACGCTGACATTGAGTTTTCCGCCTTCAAACCAACGAATTTTTGCCGTTAGAAAATCGTAATCCAACACTGTATGCCAAGGCGCGTGCCAGTCTAAAAATTGCGTTGCTTGTTCTGACCAGAACGCTTCGGGATGTTGAATCGATTGTTGATAAAGTGCGTGATATTGCTCGGCGTTAATGTGCGCGTGTTCGGCAATATGTGATTTAACAGGGTAAATTTTGTGGTCTGACATGAAAATCCTAATGATTAAGCGTTGTTGAATAAACTGCACCGCGTTGTTTAAAACATCGGCGACTAAATAACACTTGATGTTGAAATGCTTGCTGCATTTTTGGGTGAACATTAATTTCTGCTATTTGAGCAAGAACCGTATTTTTATCTTTTCCATGAATCATGCAGTATAAATTGTAATCCCATTCAAGCAAGGCGGGACGTTGATAACAAAGCGTTACGAACGGAAATTCCAATAAATACTGCGATATTTCATCAATTTTTTCTTCGGGAACTTTCCAGACACACATGGCATTGGCGCGATAACCAATTGCAGCGTGTTTCACAATCACACCAAAGCGTTTAATGATTCCGTTTGATTGTAGTTGTGTTAATCGTTCAATCACTTCAGATTCTTCAATTCCCAACGCTTCGCCAATTTCTAAATATGGACGTGAACAAATTGGCAAACCTTCGGCAATTTGTTCGAGTAATTTTTGATTCAAATCATCAAGCATTTTTGAAATCCAACTTAAAACTTAAATCGATAAAAAATTCTTTTTCCAATGGAAAACGTAGCACGTTAAAACCTGTTTCAACTTCAATGGCTTTAATCACTTCGTTCAAATGTGCCGTGTTATTTGCAATAATCACAAACCACAAGTTCACGTCATTTTCACGTTCATAATTATGATTTACTTCGCTGAAAAAACTCACTTGTTTTGCAACACGTTCTAATTCATTTTCAGGGACAGACATTGCGGCTAATGTACTTATTCCAATTTTATTCGGTGGAATAATTGCACCGATTCGACTGATAAAATTTTGTTTATTTAAATCTTGAAAGGCTTGCAAAACTTCGCTTTCAGTCACATTTAATTGGGCTGCAATATCGGCGTAAGGCGTTGGCGAAATTGGAAAATTACGTTGAAAATCATTGAGCAATTTTTTTTGTAAATCGGTCAGCACAATTACATTCCAATCCGATGCGCTCGCGCTGAAAAGAAAATACCATTTGGTTTTTCGGCAGGTAAACGCGCCACTTCTTTCAACGTATCGGTATCATAAACAGCAACCGCATTATCGTCGCGTAACGCAATCCAAACCTGTTCGCCGCGTGGTGTGAATTCAAAATGTAATGCCGCTTTTCCCGCGCTAAATGTTTTTTCAATTTCTAATTTGCTGGCATCAATGACTTGGATTTGTGCATTATCGGGCATAGCAAAATTCACCCAAATCTGCCGCCCATCAGGTCGTGCTATAACAAAAACGGGTTGTCCAACCACGGGAATCGTTTTAACCAGTTGCCACGTTTTTTTATCGACAACTAACACTTCATGCCGTCCAACGGCTGGCACAAAAACATAATCAGAAGTCATTGCCCAACCTTCAAAATGCGGCATTTTATAAACGGGCAATTGCTCATCGTCTTTGCCATAATTTTCCAAAATACGTTTTACGCCCAATTCGGGATGCCACAAATCCAAAAATGCCAAACCTTTTTCACCAAATAAACCCGCAATGTAATAACGTCCATCGGATGAAATTAGCGCATCATAAGGTTGTTTGCCAATGTTGGTGAATTTTTGAATTTGTGGTGATTTTGGATTTTTTGCATCAATTACCCAAATTTCACCCGCATCAAATAAACTCACCACAAATTTTTGATTTGGAGCATCAACCAATCCAACTGTTTTCGATAATTTTCCATTTGCATCGATGGCTGGAATGTCGGCAAGTAATTCTAGCGTTTCAGCTAAAAATAATTTCACACTGGCAGGTTGATAATTCGACACCCCAATAATTTCGCCGTCTTGAGAAATTGCACCACCAATTGAATTTCCCCCTTGAATTATTCGCTTTTCGACCTCATCTAAGAGCAAGTCTATTTTAGTCAAGCCGCCATCGCGCCCAAAAACATAAGCAAAACGTTCATTGTGCGAAAAAACCACTGAAGCGTGTGATAAATCACCTAGACCTTCGATTTTAGCGAGCTGACTTGGTTGTGACGTATTGATAATTAGAGCAGAATTTGATTCGCGTTCAATGACCAAACCTAAATCACCCGTCGCGCGTAAATCGTCAGCGTGAACATTTAGGGTGAAAATTAAACTCAAAAAAGAAATAATTTTTTTCATAAAAACGACTAAAAATAAACGGAATAATGCCGAGCATAATAGCAAGAAAAGGCATTCATTCATGCTAAAAAATGTTAGAATTTTCCCAATTATTCAAAGACAACGAGGTATTTTTATTATGACAAACGCTTTAGCTTTACCTACAAATTTATCTGTTGGAACGTTTGACGCTTACTTAAATGTTGTTCGTCAAATGCCGCAATTGACCAGTGAACAAGAACGTGAACTTGCGTTACGTTTTCGTGATGACGGCGATTTGGAAGCCGCTCGTGAATTGGTTATGACCAATTTGCGTTTTGTGGTGCATGTCGCACGCGGTTATAGCGGCTACGGTTTGTCGATGCCAGATTTAATTCAAGAAGGCAACGTCGGTTTAATGAAAGCCGTAAAACGTTTCGATCCTAATATGGGCGTGCGTTTGGTGTCATTTGCAGTGCATTGGATTAAAGCCGAAATTCACGAATATGTGATTAAAAATTGGGGCATCGTCAAAATTGCAACCACGAAAGCCCAACGTAAATTATTTTTTAATTTACGCAAAATGAAAAAAGATTTGAATTGGCTTTCACATGATGATGCACAAGCGATTGCAGCAGATTTGAATGTGAATTTGAGTGATGTTTATGAAATGGAAAAACGCTTGAGTAGTCACGATATGTCGTTTGATATGTCGAACGATGACAGCGACGACGAAAATTACGCTGCCCCCGTAAATTATTTACAACAATATCACGCTGACCCAGCGGAATTATTGGAAGCGTCGGATTGGGAAGGACGCGAGCATGAGTTATTAACAGAAGCAATGAAATCGTTGGACGAACGTAGTTTAGACATTTTGGCAAGTCGTTGGTTGGTGGAAAAAAAATTGACGTTGCAAGATTTAGCGGCGAAATATAACGTTTCAGCGGAACGCATTCGTCAGCTCGAACAAAATGCCATGAAAAAAATCCGCAATGCTTCGGTGTTTGTGGCATAAATATTTTTTCACGCATAAAAAAACCGCCTTGATGGCGGTTTTTTTTAGGTTCAAAACTTGGTTGAAATCAATCCCGATAACCCAAACTTTGCAAAGCCCGTTCGTTGTCCGACCAACCTTTTTTAACTTTTACCCAAAGCTGTAAAAAGACTTTTTGTCCAATTAAACGCTCAATATCAAGTCGCGCATCGGTACCGACTTTTTTCAACATTTCGCCTTCCGTGCCAATAATGATGCTCTTTTGCGAGAGTCGCTCAATCCAAATAATCGCGTAAATTTTGCTGATATTTTCGAGTTCTTCATAACGTTCAATTTCAACCGTTAATTCATACGGCAATTCAGCACCTAAACGCCGCATCAATTTTTCACGAATAATTTCAGCTACCAAAAACCGTTCGGGTCTGTCGGTGATTTGATCCGCTGGATAAATCAAATCGCCTTCGGGCAACAAACCCATAATTTCATTTTCTAGCTCGTCCAAATGAATACGTTTTAACGCTGAAATCGGCAAAATCGCGTGAAACGGAAAGCGTTCTTGTGCTGCTGCAAAAAAAGCAAAAACCCTGTCTTTGTCTACAACACGGTCGATTTTATTGACCGCCAAAATCACGGGCAAACCTGCTTGTTTCAATTTCTCGAAAATTACTTCGTCGTATTCTTGAAACGCTAGTCCGTCAATGAGCCACACCACGACATTCACACCCATTAACGCGCTGTCAGCCGTGCGATTGAGTTGGCGATTCAAAGCTTTTTTCTGATCGGCGTGCATTCCAGGTGTATCCATGTAAATGGCTTGTCCCGCGTCTGTCGTATTGATACCGACAATTCGATGGCGTGTGGTTTGTGGCTTGCGTGAAGTGATACTGATTTTTTGTTTGAGCAAATGGTTCATTAAAGTCGATTTGCCTACATTCGGGCGACCGATTAACGCGACGTAACCGCAATTCATATTTTGTATTCCTTAGCTAATAATTCGAGGAGGATTTCGGCAGCAGCTTGTTCTGCGCCTTTACGAGTTACGCCTGCGCCGATGCTGGGTGAAGACAATAACGAAATTTTGCATTGAACCTTAAATGTTTGTTCATGTGCCAAACCCGATGCCGTCAATAATTCGTAGTGTGGTAATTCTAATTGTTTGGCTTGCATGAATTCTTGCAAACGAGTTTTGGGGTCTTTTTGTCCCGTGTTTAATGAGGAGTTTTTTAATTTTTCAGCAAACAATTCAATCACCCATTTTTGGCACGCGGGCATTCCTTGATCTTGATAGAGCGCGGCAATAATGGCTTCAACCGCATCAGATAAAATGGAATCACGACGAAAACCACCACTTTTTAGTTCACCTGAACCGAGTAATAAATAATCACCTAAATTATGTTCTCGTGCCAATTCCGCCAACGAACGTTGATTCACTAAACTGGCGCGTAAACGACTTAATACGCCTTCGGGTGCATCTGGGAACAAAATATATAATTGTTCGGCAATCACAAAACCTAAAATTGCATCACCTAAAAATTCTAGTCGTTCATTATTGCTAGAACTCACGCTGCGATGTGTCAACGCACGGATAAATAATTTCGGATCGTTAAAAACTAAGCCTAATTTTTTGCTTAATACTTCTGGTTTTTTCATCATCTATTTCAAAACCGTTCCAATCCGTGAAAAATCAACACCTTTGTGTTGCCAATCCCAACTCATCCAAATAAAAAACGCTTTACCTACTAAATTTTCTTCAGGAACCGTTCCCCAATAGCGACTGTCATTACTGTTATCGCGGTTGTCGCCCATCATGAAATACTGACCTTCGGGAATTGTGTAAGTAAATTCAACCGATTGCACGCCATCACGATTCAAAATTTGATGTTCCACGCCAGTCAAATTTTCCAAGAAATTCGCCGCGCCTGTCATATCTTCGCCTTGACCTACGCCTTGATATTCTCCCAACGCGGTTTCAGGAATCGCTTGCCCATTTACAGTTAATCGTTTGTTTATATACGAAATTTTATCGTGTGGTAAACCAATCAGCCGTTTAATATAATCAATTTCAGGATTTTTTGGATAACGAAAAACGACAATATCGCCACGTCTAGGCTGACTTAATTCGATGACTTTTTTGTTAATCACAGGAATACGGATGCCGTAGGTAAATTTATTCACCAAAATAAAATCACCCACCAACAACGTCGGCATCATTGAACCAGACGGAATCCGAAATGGCTCGGCAATAAACGAACGCAGCAAAAATACAATTAACACAACAGGGAAAAAGGAATGCGCGTATTCAACTAAAATTGGTTCTTTTTCAATATCATAAGGGACATTTTGACGTTTCAAATACCACGCATAACCGCCCCAAATAACTCCTGTTACCACCGTCGCGACAAATAAAAAAAATGAAAAATCAAAATCCATTTATATCACCGTTATTCTTTGTTCAATTTCAAAACCGCTAAAAACGCTTCTTGTGGAATTTCAACATTGCCCACTTGTTTCATGCGTTTTTTACCTGCTTTTTGTTTTTCGAGTAGTTTTTTCTTGCGCGAAATATCGCCGCCGTAACATTTCGCTAATACGTTTTTACTCATGGCTTTTACCGTCGAACGCGCAATGACTTTTGAACCAATCGCCGCTTGAATCGCAATCTCAAACATTTGACGAGGAATCAAATCTTTCATCTTTTCGACTAAATCACGTCCGCGTTTTACGCTCAAATCGTGATGAACGATACTCGACAACGCATCGACTTTTTCACCGTTAATTAACACATCTAATTTCACCAATGACGCGACTTGAAAGCGTAAGAATTCATAATCAAACGATGCAAAACCACGACTCACTGATTTTAAACGGTCAAAAAAATCTAGCACGACTTCGTTTAACGGCATTTCGTAATGTAACGACACTTGTCGTCCAACGTATTGCATATCTTTTTGTACACCACGTTTTTCAATACACAACGTAATCACATTTCCGACATACGTTTCGGGTACAAGAATGTTTGCACGAATAATCGGCTCACGAATTTCTTGAACCGTGCCGTTTTCAGGTAATTTTGCAGGGTTATCCACCATGATGGTTTGACCCGTTTGCGTAATGACTTCGTAAATTACGGTTGGTGCAGTGGTAATTAAATCTACGTCATATTCACGTTCAAGCCGTTCTTGCACAATTTCCATGTGCAACATTCCCAAGAATCCGCAACGGAATCCAAAACCTAATGCTTGAGAGGTTTCAGGTTCAAATTGCAATGACGCATCATTCAAATTCAATTTATTTAAGGCTTCGCGCAAACCTTCGTAATCATCTGAACTCACAGGATATAAACCCGCAAAAACACGCGGTTGAACACGTTGAAAACCTGTTAGTTGTTCGGCAGCAGGGTTATCTGTCCATGTGACCGTATCACCAACGGGCGCACCGAAAATATCTTTGATGCCTGCGACTAAAAAGCCCACTTCGCCCGTGTTTAAAATTTCTTTTTCAACCCGCTTTGGTGTAAATACGCCCACTTTTTCAGCCAAAAAGGATTTGCCCGTGGACATAATCGTGATTTTTTGTTTGCGCTTGATGCTGCCGTTCATGATGCGAACTAAAGACACGACACCCAAATAACTGTCAAACCACGAATCAATAATCAAGGCTTGCAACGGTGCATCTGCATCACCAACAGGACAAGGTACTTTTAAAACGAGTTGCTCTAAAACGTCTTTCACGCCCAAACCTGTTTTCGCGCTAATCATCAACGCTTCATCAGCGGGAATACCAATAACTTCTTCAATTTCGTTTTTGACTTGTTCGGGTTCAGCTGACGGCAAATCGATTTTGTTTAAAACAGGTACAACTTCTAGCCCTTGTTCAATCGCGGTGTAACAATTCGCTACGCTTTGTGCTTCAACGCCTTGCGCGGCATCGACAACAAGTAATGCACCTTCGCACGCTGCTAAAGAACGCGACACTTCATACGAAAAATCAACGTGTCCTGGTGTGTCAATAAAATTGAGTTGATACGTTTCACCATCAGCCGCTTTGAAATCAAGCGTGACGCTTTGCGCTTTAATTGTAATGCCACGTTCTTTTTCAATATCCATTGAATCAAGCACTTGTGCCGACATTTCGCGGTCAGATAAGCCGCCGCAAAGTTGAATAAAACGGTCGGCGAGCGTTGATTTGCCATGATCAATGTGCGCGATGATGGAGAAGTTTCTAATATGTTTTAAATCCACGGGCTTCTTTTTTGTAATTTGACGATAAAAAAATCGGATTAGCCAACGATGCAGCTAATCCGTACTGTGTTTGTTTGCGCTATTCTAGCAAAATCAGCTCATGCGCGAATGATATTATTCAAAATTACTGACTTATGCGTGTTACCAGCAATTTCTTGAGTAATAATTTGAATTGCCATCATCGCGATAATACTCTTTGCAATTTTCACGATTGTAACCACGGGCGCGATTTTGACGTTCGTAATACTCATGTTCACGGCGTTCAAGTTCCATTTCACGTTGCCTTAATTGTTCTTCTCGAATTTCACGTTGCGTTAATTCTCGGCGGTAATGTCTGTCATTATGTTCATATTGCGGTTCATCATCGCGAGTAATGCCATATATTGCTGAACCTACAATCGCGCCACCGATAATGGCAGGTGCAATCCACTGATTACCGCCGCCGCGATGATGTCCGCCACGATGTCCATATCGGTCAGCGTTCGCCACAAAAGGTAACGCCAACAAAAGTGCCGCAACAACTAATTTTGATTTCATGTTCGCTCCAAATTCACAGATTTCATTAACTCAAGCATTTCTTCTAATCGCAAAATATCACGTTTTTGCAACTCAATAATTTCGTTTTTGTGTTCAAGGTCAGATTTTAATTTTTGAATTTCAAAGGCGATTTCGGTTGATGAGCCGATGACGTTGCAACCATGATTGTTTCCGTTATCGCTAATTAAATAAACATTTCTGTTTTCAGACATCAATTCAAGTAAATCTACATTAAATTCTTTGGCGATTTGTTTTAATTTTGGAATATGGGGATTTGTTTCACCGCGTTCAATTTTTGAATAGCCATTTACCGACATATTGAGTTTGTCCGCCATTTCTTCTTGTGACCAATTGCTAGACTCACGCATTGAACGTATTTTTTCATGTATTTTCATAAATCCACACTGAAAGGGTGTATGTAACCACTGTTTGTTGTTGGTAAATAGGTGAACGCGATTTTACACTACTCGCCGCTTACCGTCACAGACGGTTTGCGATAAAAATTCACAAAATTCTCAAGGAGAAAATCATGCTTACAATTGCAGCGTTAATTACACCATTGGCTCTTGCCGCAGCACCTGCCGCGATTACAATCGATGAACAAACAAAATACAGTCATCAAGAACAAGTAGTTGTTTCTATGAATAATGAGCCTATTTATCAATCAACTAACAATGGAACTGCTACATTCGACAGTCACGGCAGTCCTAGAGATAACGACAACGATTGATTAAAAATTTGGAGATTGCTAGTGCTGTTATTATTTACAGGTTCGCTGGATGGCACTAGCGACCGTCTTATTCAAGAATTGGGGACGAATGTTTTTCGGTTTAATTACGATTTATTCAAAGAATATCGTTTTCAATTCACGCCTGATTATTGGGAAATTTCAAATCCTGTTGGTCACAATATCAATTCAAATACAGTGACGAGTGCGTTTTGGTGGAAAGCGTTTAGTTTTTATTTGATGGATGAAGAACCCTTTATTGTTGAGGAAGCGAAATATGTTTGTCGTGAACTGTATCATTGGTGTCGATTAAAAGGTTTAGCAAAAGGCAACCCCCATGATTTTCATAATCACATGGGAAAAATGAACATTCTCAACATTGCCTCAAATTATTTCAAAATTCCTCATACGTTGATTACATTGGGACTTGGCGGTTTGGAAAAACTCGAAAACAAGCCAACTGTTGCAAAGTCTTTAACATCTGGACTGACAACAACTAACAAAGCATTATTCACAACGGAAGTTAAAGCAGAAACCTTGCATCCTGAGTTTCAGTGGTTTTTGCAAGAAAAAATTACTAGCGATGCAGATGTGACTATTTTTATTTGTGGAGATAAACAGTTTGCTTTTTATCGTAGTCGTGGTGATTTAGAAGGTTTGGACTGGCGAAAAGAACAAACTTTCGACATGAACAAAAAAGAGTGGTTTTTGTTTGATTTGACTGAAAAACAATCAACGTCGATTGTGAACTTTGCAAACGATTTAGGCGTTGATTTTGGGCGTTTGGATTTGATGACGTTAAACGACGATTTAATTTTTCTTGAATTCAATGCAAATGGTCAATGGGTATTTTTGGATTATTCGGAAGAAATTGGTTTAGTAAAAATGGTGGCAAAATATCTTTTGCCAAATTGATGTTTAATTTTTTGGAGTGAATTGTGAATCTTAGTCAAATTGGTCTTTTTCCAGATGTTGTACAAGAAATTAGTGCAAACAAAGATGTAGAAAATTTTATTTGCTCGTCGGCTTATTTTACTGATTTAGTTAAGGCGTTAAACGATTTTTTAAAGCCTTTATTGGAGGCAGAAACGGAGCGTTCGTTAAAACAAAGTTATGTTGAATTTTATACGGATGAACCACATGGTTGTAATAATGAAATACCAATGCTTATTTTGGCACCTCTTAAAACAGATGCTAGGGCTTTTTCATACAGTTGGATAGCGAAGTTACCTTTGTTGCCCAATTATAATTGCGTACCGATTTATTTCCCCACTGAAATTATCATAAATAACAATTTGGTTAGGAATGAAATTGCAAGATCTGGAAAGCATAAGTTTTCGATACCACTTGTATTAAGCGATTTCATCTATAAACCTGCCAATTTTTTATCTATTTACGAAATTGAAAAACGAGTAAAAGGAAAACTTTAACGTTTATTGCTTTATGAAAAACGCGACCCTAAAAAGTCGCGTTTTATGTGTTTGCACGACATGGTGTGCATAAAATTATTGAAAAACAAAAATAAAAAATTTCATAACAAAATTAGAATTTTTATGGCAATCAAATTATCTAAGACTACGATTCTCAAATTTGTGATGATGTTGGCAATTTTGTTGTTTAGCCCAATGATTTTTGCAAATTCACTTTCTGGTGTTTTGAAATGGGGAGCAAAAACTGTTAGTGGCGCGTTAGCAGGTACAGCGGTAGAAAAAACGCTTTTTGCTGATGAGAAAAAAGATTCTGCAAAACAAAATACAAAAAAGAAAACGGCTAAAAAAAAGAAAAATCAGCGGGTAAGTCTTAATAATGGGAAATTGTACTCACTAGAAGAACAGACTGTTGGGACTTTACAGTGTTCAGCAACGAAAATTCAATTTGCACGCGGAATGCGTTGGACACCAGTGGATTTTAGCCCTGTTTTGAGTTTTGATGACAATGACATCACATTAGATCCTAGTTGCTATTCTGAAATGTCATGCGTTGAATATAAAGGCGTTGAGTCTCTTTTATTGGTCGTGACAGCTTGTGGGGGGAATGCAGTCGGTGACGAATATCATGTTTTTAATTTGAAAAATCAAAACGAGAAGGTTTTAGACTATAGGCAAGCTAAAAAGTTTATTCAGCCATTCAATGGTTGATTAAAGACTATAAGGTGTATTTTAAACAGGAGATTTTAAAATGGTTACGTTAATTATGATGTGGGTTTACGCATCTACCCCAGTTACCACGATTCAATTTACCAGTCTAAGAGCGTGCATGACTGCTGCTGCATATTTTGACGAAACACATGGTGAGGCATTAGCAGTATTACGTTGTGTAGATGGAAAAACGGGCGTAGTGAAATGAAGTTATTAAAAATTGTAGTTGTTAATGTTTTCCTAAGTAGTATTCCATTTACAGCGGTTTGGGGAAATACAGAGAATAACAATGTTCTCAGCACAAATGTAGACAACATTGTTATTGATAAAAGACAGAATGATGTAACTAATGACACTCAACGATCAAACAGCCAAAATAATCAAATAAAAATTGATAAGACTAGTGTTGTTGATAGTGACGTAAAAAATACAACTCAAAAATAAATGGTACCAAAACAAAAAACGCGACCCTAAAAAGTCGCGTTTTTGATAGTCCCCACAAACCAATGCAGGTAATAAAATCAATAGGATACATTAAAATAAACGCCATCTCGATTTTGAAAAGTTGTTGAAAATCAAGTAACTTTAAAATCATCAATTACCAATTTTGCATAAGATTAGCTTACCTGCATTGGTTTGTAGGGACTATCCGTAAATCTGGAAGTTTTTTTAACGCATCAATAAATTTTAAATCACGGCATTTCATCGCTGTCTTCTAATCTGAAATGCTACATTTTACAGTCAAGCTAATTTTTTATGAGAAAGCCGTGGGTTACAACGCAGGCAGTTGAAGAATAAAGCCCGCGCCCACTTTGCGACTGGTATCGACCCAAATCGCGCCGCCGTGTTCTTCAATAATTTTTTTCACAATGGCTAAACCTAAGCCTGTTCCTTTTACTTTTGTGGTGACGTAAGGCTCGAAAATTTGTTCAATTTGTTCATCTTTAATCCCTACACCATCATCATGTAAACCGATTTCGATAAAATCGATGTCATTTTTTTGCACCCGATGAACGTCAATATCAATCTGTCCATGACCATCAATCGCTTCTAGCGCGTTTTTAATTAAGTTGTGTAGCACTTGTCGAATACTCACGGGATCACCGTGAATAATTAACAGCTCATTTTCATAACGGACATTAAAACGCACGCCTGATTTCAAAACATAAAGCGATAAAACTTCTTGAATCAATGCTGATAAATTAATGTTTACCGCCTGTTTTTTAGACGGTTTCGCATATTCAGAAAAGTCATCAACCATCTCTTTCATTGCTTCGACTTGCTGAACAATCGTGCGTGTTGAGCGTTGCAACATATCGGCATCAGCTGATTCTAATTTGTCCGCGAGTTTATGTTGTAAACGTTCTGCTGACAGTTTAATTGGCGTGAGTGGATTTTTAATTTCATGCGCCAATCGTCGGGCAACTTCGCCCCACGCCGCATTTTTTTGGGCTTGAATTAAATCGGTTACATCATCGAAAACGACTACTGCACCGACTTTTCGTCCGTCTTGTGAAAATAATGGTGTGCCGCGACATAACAATTCTTGTCGTCCGTTTGAACCTAAAAATGCCAATCGTTGTTGCCAAATATCATCTGCTTGCTCTAAAAATCGTTGAATTGCTTTTAATGGTTCAGCCAATTCTTCATAATCTTGAGTAAGTTTTGACAGCGTTTCACCTATAAACTGTGGTGCTGAAACGTGAAAAATTTTAAAAGCGGCTTGATTTGCAGTACGAATTTTATGATTCGCATCAAAACTCATCACACCAGCCGTTAAATTTGCCAAAATCGTTTCTAAATAAGCACGTTGATTTTCAACTTCAAAACTCGCCATGCGTGTTTCTTGACTGGCTCGCGCAATGCGTTGTGTCATTTCGTTAAATGATTCAACCAAAAAACCCAAATCATCTTGCGCCATCACAGGTAATTGTTGGTCATATTTCCCCGAAGCTACAGCTTGCGTACCTTTCACTAGCTCTTTTACAGGGGCAACAATGGTGCGAATACTGATAAACGCAATCCAAATCGCCGCCAATAAGCTCATTAATAAAACCAATGATAAGGCTAAAGAAAAGGTCATTTTGAGTGAATCCCGCAAAAAATTCATTTCTTGATAACGCACGAACGCAAATTCCACCGAATCAGCTAAATCTGCAATCCGAACAGGCACAGGATATAACGCTTGTAAATAATGGGGTTCTTTGGATTTCACTTTTAAAATGATGCGAATCATTAGCTGATCATCTCGCACAGATGCAAGTGCTGCAAATTCACCATTTTGACGTAATTGCAACCAAGTCTGCTCGTCGGGCAAACTCGGTAAAATATCGCTTGGATTCGCGCTACTGGAAGCAATAATTCTATCTTGACGCGAAAATAACGTCATTTCTGTGGCACCAGAAAGTCCCCGAAAATTTTCCATTTCTAATGACACTTGCGATTCTGGAAGTTCTGAAATTTTTTCGACAAGTTGTTGTGTTTGCGCTTTGTTCCAGCGAATACGTTGATCGAGTGAGGCTTGACTAAGTTCGAGCGCGTCTTCCATCGCTCTATCCATTTCGACATTAAACCAACTGTCGATGCCTTGATGCAGAAATTGCATTGAAAAATAAAATACGATTCCAGCGGGCGCAAGTGACAACACAACAAACAATGAAACCATGCGAATCGTCAGGCGAGAACCTGCTTCGCGGCGTTTGAGTTGGCGAGTAAGAGAATATAAATTCGCTCCCACTAAGCCTAATAAAACGACCATTCCCACGCCATTGACGAGCAATAACCACGAATACATAGAATTCAACGCCGACGATTCTTGGGTTGCGCTGCTCATTAGTTGCAACGATAGCAAAATCAAACCACATAAAGTAGCAATGGATAAACCAGCAGGAAGTTTTATTTTTAGAAAGCGCATTTATTTAATCTTTTATGTTGGGATAACAAATTGGTTTTTACTTCATAACGAATGTTACGCAGCAGCCCGCAGCTTGATAGTCCCCACAAACCAATGCAGGTGGGTTAATTTTATGCAAAATCAGTGATTCACTATTTTAAAGTACCTTGATTTTTAAAGGTTTTAAAAATATCAATATCCTCTTATTTTTTTATATCTTATTGATTTTACTACCCGCACGGGTTTGCAGGGACTATCCAATTTTCTTCAACAATCAGAGAATTTTTAACTTCAATTTGTTGTCCTATTTTAAGCCAGCCATAACCATTTTCGTTAGGGGGCGGGGAATTATATGAAAGCAGTATGTTGTGCTTGTAAAGCTCGTTGAGTAAATTTGTGTTGATTTCAAGAATTGCCATAAGTTTGTTATTTGTCTATCTAATTTCTAATTTAAAGTGAAAAAGCAGGCAATCAAAATTGCCTGCTCACAAAAATAACTAACCTTTCTTCACATACAAATCCGTAATCGTGCCTTCAATCATTTCAGCGGCAAACGCAAAGGTTTCAGACAAAGTCGGATGCGCGTGAATAGTCAAACTAATATCTTGCATATCTGCGCCCATTTCGAGCGCAAGAACCGCTTCAGCAAGCAATTCACCTGCATTTGTCCCGACAAAACCTGCACCTAAAATGCGCCCCGTTTCTTTGTCAGCCAAAATTTTGGTCATGCCTTCTTTGCGTCCCGTACTCAATGAACGCCCACTCGCCGCCCAAGGAAACGCACCTTTTTCGTATTCGATGCCTTGCGCTTTGGCTTGATTTTCGGTCAAACCCATCCACGCAATTTCAGGGTCGGTGTACGCCACCGATGGAATTGTCAGCGCGTCGAAATACGATTTATGTCCTGCAATCACTTCGGCGGCAACTTTGCCTTCGTGTACCGCTTTATGCGCGAGCATCGGTTGCCCGACAATATCGCCAATCGCAAAAATGTTTGAAACATTGGTGCGTTGTTGTTTATCGACGGCAATAAAACCGTAATCATCAACCGTCACGCCAGCGTTTTCAGCACCGATTTTTTTGCCATTCGGTCTGCGTCCAACCGCTACTAAAACCGCATCGAAAACTTCTGATTCAGGCGCACCTTTGCCTTCAAATGACACTTTTAAACCGTCCGCTTGTGCTTCAATCGCGCTCACTTTGGTTTCAAGCCAGATGTTTTTGTATTGTTTTTTGATTCTGCGGAATAGCGGCGTAACCAAATCTTTGTCACAACCTGGAATAATTTGCTCCATCAATTCCACAACGTGAATTTCAGAACCGAGCGCGTGATAAACCGTCGCCATTTCCAACCCGATAATCCCGCCGCCGACAATCAACAGCTTTTTCGGAATAAACGGTAACGCTAACGCATCGCTCGAATCCCAAAGTCGTGGGTCGTCGTTGGGGAAAATGGGAATTTCAGTGGCTTGCGAACCTGCGGCAATAATCGCATTTTCAAAGGTTACGGTTGTTTCACCAACCACCAACGTATTCGCGCTGGTAAAACTTCCCACGCCTTGAATTACAGTCACTTTGCGTTGTTTTGCCAACGCGCCAAGTCCATCATTTAAGCCTTTTGTGACGCTCGATTTCCACGCACGAATTTTGTCGATGTCGAGCTGTGGTTTGGCAAATGTCACGCCAAAGTTTTCAGATTCTTCGGCTTCGTGAATCGTGTGCGCTAAATGCAAAAGAGCTTTCGACGGAATACAACCGACGTTCAAACACACGCCGCCCAACACAGGATAACGTTCAACTAAAACGACATTTTTACCCAAATCCGCCGCGCGAAACGCTGCCGTATAACCACCAGGGCCTCCGCCTAAAACGAGAACTTCTGTTTGTAAATTTTCACTCATGATTCCGTTCTCCTAAACCAACAAACGACGCACGTCGCTCAAATAGTATTTCAACGCTTCCATAAACCGTGCGCCTTCTGCACCGTCAATCACGCGGTGGTCATACGTTAAATCGAGCGGCAACACCAAACGCGGTTCAAATTCTTTGCCATTCCAAATGGGTTGAATCGTTGATTTTGTTACGCCTAAAATCGCCACTTCTGGCGCGTTCACAATCGGCGTAAAGGCTTTGCCACCGATGCCGCCCAAACTTGAAATACTCATACAACCGCCTTGCATATCCGCAGGCGTTAACTTACCCGCGCGAGCTTTTTCGCCTTTTTCAGTGATTTCAAGCGCGAGTTGCTTAATTGATTTGTTAGCAACATCGCGCAAAACGGGAACGACCAAACCATTCGGTGTATCAACGGCAATGCCAATATTTAAGTATTTTTTGAAAATCAAACTTTGCCCATCACTTGAAAGTGATGAATTGAAGCGTGGGAATTGTTGCATCGCTGCTGCTAACGCTTTGATGATAAATAACAAACCTGTGTATTTGAGCGTGTTATTTTTTTCTGAATTCAACGACACACGGAATGCTTCCATTTCGGTAATATCAACGTCGTCGTGATACGTCACCATCGGCAAATTCAACCAAACGCTGGTCATGTGTTGACCTGTGAGTTTATTGATTTTGCTTAATGGTTGGGCTTCAATTTCACCAAATGCAGCAAAATCTGGCACAGCAATTTTCGGTAATGTCGAACCACCTGTGACGGTGATGCCTTCGGTCAAGGCTTTTTTGACATAAGTTTTCACGTCATCTTTTAAAATACGACCTTTTCGACCATTACCTTGGGCAATTTGGCTAATATCAACACCTAATTCTCTTGCAAATAAACGAATGGCTGGTGAAGCGTGTGCTTTGCCTTTTGACACGATTGGCGCATAAACTTCCACAGGTGCAGGTGCGGCAGGTTTTGGCGCAGGTGCAACTTCAACTGCTTTGACTTCTTCAACGACTGGCGTGGGAGCAGATTTCGATTCAGCAACAGGCGCAGGTGCAGCGGCTTCATCACTGACTAAAACCGTGATAATTACTGAACCTTCGTTCACTTTATCGCCCACTTTTAAATGCACTTGCTGAACCGTTCCCGCCGCAGACGACGGAACGTCCATACTTGCTTTATCGGTTTCAAGTGTAATCAAGGTTTGGTCAACTGCAATCACGTCGCCCGTTTGAATTTCAACCGCCACCACGTCAACATCATGCACATTGCCAATGTCGGGAACTTTAATTTCAATTGTTGTACTCATGGTGTCTTCCTTATTTCAACCAAGGGGCTTTCACATCAGCATCGATGCCGTATTTCGCAATCGCAACTTCGACTTTGCCGAGTTCAAATTGTCCGTTATCTGCCAAACTTTTCAGCGCGGCAATGGTGATGTGATAACGGTCAACTTCAAAGAAACGACGTAAATGTTCGCGGGTGTCAGAACGTCCAAAACCGTCTGTACCTAAAACAACATAAGGTGCTTTGATTTCGCTGCGAATTTGTTCAGCAAAAGCGCGAATGTAATCGGTTGCAGCAACAACAGGAATGTTATCGTGTGGTAAACATTTGCTAACGTGTGATTGATGTGGTTTTTCGGTTGGATGTAAACGATTCCAACGCTCACAACTTTGAGCATCACGCGCCAATTCAGTGAAACTTGGACAACTCCATAAATTCGATTCCACACCCCAATCGTTATGTAATAATTCAGCCGCAAAAACTGCTTCACGGAAAATTGCACCCGAACCCAATAAATTTACACGCAAGCCATGTTTTTTACTGCTTTTTTCACCTTGTTTAAACAAATACATTCCTTTCAAAATGTCTTGCTCAATACCTTCTGGCATTGCAGGATGTGTGTAATTGTCGTTCATTACGGTTAAGTAATAGAAAACGTCTTCTTGCTCTGCATACATTCTACGCAAACCGTCTTGAATAATTACTGCAAGTTCATAAGAATAAGTTGGATCGAAAGAAATACAATTTGGCACTGTCGCCGCCATTAAATGGCTGTGACCATCTTCGTGTTGTAAACCTTCGCCGTTTAAGGTTGTACGTCCTGCTGTTCCACCTAATAAGAAACCTCGTGTTCGTTGGTCTGCCGCTGCCCAAATCAAATCACCCACACGTTGGAAACCGAACATAGAATAGAAAATGTAGAACGGAATCATCGGTACGTTATGTGTTGAATAAGACGTTCCCGCCGCAATCCAATCCGCTAAACCGCCCGCTTCGTTGATGCCTTCCTGTAAAACTTGACCGTGTTTATCTTCTTTGTAGAACATCAATTGGTCAGCATCTTGCGGCGTATAAAGTTGTCCGACTTGCGACCAAATACCCAATTGACGGAACATTCCTTCCATTCCAAAAGTACGCGATTCATCTGGCACAATCGGCACAATACGTTTTCCAATCGTTTTGTCTTTTACCAAAATGTTCAGAATTCGCACAAACGCCATCGTGGTTGAGGCTTCTTTATCATTGGCTTCAAGCAAGGCTTTGAAATCGGTTAAAGTCGGAACAGGAAGTGCGTCAGATTTCGGACGACGAGCAGGCAAATAACCGCCTAATGCCGCACGACGTTCACGCATGTAAGTGAGTTCTTTTGAACCTTCTTCAAATGTGATGTACGGCAAATCGTGTAATTGCTCGTCGGTTACTGGCAATTGATACAAATCACGAATATGTTTTAAATCCGTATCACTCATTTTTTTCTGTTGATGCGAGGTATTTTGCGCTTCACCCGATGAACCCATGCCATAACCTTTAATAGTTTTGGCGAGAATTACAGTCGGTTGACCTTTATGATTTGCAGCTGTTTGGAAGGCTGAGAATATTTTTGACGGATCGTGTCCACCACGATTCAATGCCCAAATATCTCTATCTGACCAATCAGAAACCATTGCTTTTAATTCAGGCGAATTAAAGAAATGTTCGCGCACATACGCACCATCTTTTGCTTTGAAAGTTTGGAAATCACCATCAACACATTCCATCATTCGTGCCGCTAAAATACCGTCTTTATCACGTGCAAATAGGCTATCCCAACGATTTCCCCAAACGAGTTTAATGACATTCCAACCCGCACCACGGAATTCACTTTCGAGTTCTTGAATGATTTTGCCATTTCCACGCACTGGTCCATCGAGGCGTTGCAAGTTGCAATTCACCACAAAAATCAAATTGTCTAAATGTTCACGTCCTGCCATGCCAATTGCGCCAAGTGATTCTGGTTCGTCGGTTTCACCGTCGCCCAAAAATGCCCAGACTTTGCGTCCGTCCGTATTTGCCAAACCACGGTCACGCAAATAACGCATAAAACGCGCTTGATAAATCGCACAAATTGGCCCTAAGCCCATTGAAACGGTCGGGAATTGCCAGAATTCAGGCATCAACCAAGGATGCGGATACGACGACAAACCATTGCCACCGACTTCTTGGCGAAAATTATCCATTTGTTCATGCGTAAAACGTCCAAGCAAAAAGGCGCGGGCATATTCGCCTGGTGAAGAATGCCCTTGTGTGTAAATTAAATCACCACCGTGTTTTTCAGAAGGTGCGTGCCAGAAATGGTTATAACCCACGTCATATAAAGTCGCGGCAGAGGCAAAACTCGCAATGTGTCCTCCGACATTTGTATCTTTATTGGCACGCAAAACCATCATCATTGCGTTCCAACGAACATAAGAACGAATGCGATGTTCAAGCGTCGCATCACCTGGGAATTGCAGTTGTCTATCAACAGGAATCGTATTCAAATAAGCAGTATTCGCACTGAAAGGAATATCAAAACCCGCATGGCGCGTCACAGAAACTAAGCGTTCAATTAAAAAATGGGCGCGTTCGCTGCCTTCGTTTTCTAAAACAGATTGCAATGCTTCGATCCATTCTTGGGTTTCGGCAGGATCAACGTCGTTTTGACCCGTAATATCTGAAAAAAAAGTGCTACTCATAAAGTAATCCTAAAGTTTGTGAAAAGAGAAAAATTAAAGCATTAAAGACACACAAAACCGCGTGTTATGTGGGTTTTAAGTAGTATATACAAATCGGTGTAGTTTTACGACAGCGTGACAAACTCATCAAAATCCAAAAGGTTTTGTTTAGCCCAAGCCGTTGAATTGACATAGAATGACAAAAATAAGTTTCAATACGACTACAATTCTAAAACCACATCTCATTTAAGTTTATCAATCACGAAACATTTATGGAATTTAAAGATTATTTACGAATTTTGGCGCAAAACGACGGTTCAGATTTATATTTAACCGTTGATGCACCGCCCGCCGCAAAGTTTCAAGGCGTGTTAAAACCACTTGAAAATATCAAACTCATGCCGCCCCGCTTGAAAGAAATTGCACACAGTTTGATGACGGAAGATCAAATTAAAGCCTTCGAGATTCAACCCGAATTGAATTTAGCGATTTCGGAATCTGGTATCGGACGTTTTCGCGTTAACATTTTTCGTCAACGGAATAACTTTTCACTGGTAATTCGGAACATTAAAACTGAAATCCCAAACATCGACACATTAGGAATGCCGCCCATTTTGAAGCAATCTATTATGGAAAAGCGCGGCTTAATTTTGTTAATCGGCGGCACAGGTTCTGGAAAATCAACTTCTTTAGCAGCGTTAATTGATTATCGGAATAGCAATGCTTCAGGTCATATTATTACCATTGAAGACCCAATTGAGTTCATTCATTCGCACAAGAAATCGTTGGTGAATCAGCGTGAAGTGGGTGTTGATACGTTGAGTTATGAAGACGCACTTCAAAATACGTTGCGTCAAGCTCCAGACGTGATTTTGATTGGTGAAATTCGTTCGCGTGAAACGATGGAACACGCGCTGGCTTTTGCCGAAACAGGGCATTTATGTTTATCAACGTTGCACGCAAACAATTCAAATCAAGCACTCGATCGAATCATCAATTTTTTCCCCGAAGAACGACGCTCGCAATTATTAATGGATTTGTCATTAAATATGAAAGCGTTTGTGTCGCAACGTTTAGTGCCAACCATTGATAATAAACGTGTGGCTGCGGTTGAAATTTTATTAAATACCCAATACGTCAGCGATTTAATTTTAAAAGGTGAAATTCACGCTATCAAAGAAGCGATGGAAAAATCAGAAGAAGTTGGAATGCAAACTTTCGATTCACATTTACAAAAACTTTACGACCAAGGAAAAATATCGCTTGATGAAGCGTTAGCGAATTCTGACTCACCCAATAATTTGCGTTTGAAAATTAGCTTGAGTAATAACACGGCTGGAGTCACAGCTCCAATCAAAATGAAGTTACACGATTTAGAGGATTAAAATTAATTTTATGTTGAAAAGAAATGTTTGGTTTATCGGTTTATTTTTGAGTGGCATTGTTTACGCGGAAGATGGAAACAAAAATGCCTATATGATTGAAAAATTTGATCACAATGGGGATCGTGTTGTAACGCAAGAAGAATTTTTAGAATCCGCTACACAACGCTTTAAAACAATGGATATTGATGGCGATCATGCCATTGAGCAAAGTGAATTTTTGCAGCGTTACGCGGAACATTCACATCCGACAACTACTGATTCTGGTGCAGAAGTTGGGCAACGAGTGTTTGATAAATTAGACGAAAATCACGATACGAAAATCAGTGAGCAAGAATATAACCAGTCACGTTTAAAATGGTTCGCCGAAGCAGATAAAGATAATGATCAGCGGATTGAATTAGGTAAATAGCGACTTTTTATTCCATCACCGCAACAAGCTCTAAAATCTGTTCAAATTGAAAATTCTTTGCCATCGCATCTAAGCTATTAGCAATCTCAGAATCTGTTTTACGAATTTGCGTAATAATTCCATCAATTTCTTCTGTATCTAGCTTTAATGTGGCTTGATGTAATTGTCGGCGTAATGTTAACGACAATGTTGCAATCATTTCAGCAGTAATTTTCAACGCTGGCAATCTTGCTGTTTCTCTTCTTTCTTTTTGAAAAATGAATTGAACTCCAAGATGTTTAGTCAAAGCCGCAAAAATTTCTGGAATATGAAATGGCTTGTGCATAACTGCATCACATCCAGCATCAATGATGTTTTTGTGTTGATCTACAAATACACTTGCTGTCAACGCAATGATTTTTACGGCATCGCCGCCTTCAAGTTGTCGAATTTTAGCTGTCGCTTCATAACCATTCATCGTTGGCATTCGCATATCCATCCAAATTAAATGTGGATGCCACGTTTTAAATGCCTCAATTGCCGTTTGTCCATTTTCAGCTTCGTAAACTTGAAAGCCCAAATTATTTAACGCAGTGACCAACAACAATCGGTTGTCGGTATTATCGTCTACAATTAATAGTCGCCAAATTTGTTGATTCGGAGCAAGACTTTTCACCATTTGAAAATTAGTTTCCGTCACAATTTCATTAGTAGTTGCCAATTCTACGGGTAATTCAATTCTAAACGTTGAACCTTCGCCCAATACACTACTAACACTAATCGTTCCCCTCATCAATTCAATCAATGATTTAGAAATAGCCAAACCCAACCCCGTGCCTTTTACGTCTGAATTTTCTTGTGTTAATTGCACAAAAGGTTGAAACAGCTGATTTTTTTCATCGTCAGAAATACCAATACCGCTATCAATTACTTCGATAATTAAAAGGCTTATTTTAGCGACAGAAGACGGTTGTGAATGGGCGCGTAAAATGACGGTGCCTTGCGTTGTAAATTTAATGGCATTACCAAGTAAATTGATAACGACTTGTCGAAGTTTTCCACTGTCTATATTAGCGAATTGTGACATATCAGCAGCGATTTCTAAGTTAAAATCCAACTGTTTATTCAACACTCGACAGTTAATCATTTCACCAATATCTTGTAGCAATTTAATTATATCGACAGATTGAACCTCTAGTTCAAGTCGTCCTGCTTCAATTTTTGAAATGTCCAGCACATTGTTAATCATACTTAGTAAATGTCCGCCACTTCGATTAATAATCGCTAATGTTTCCTTTTGTGTTGTCGTGGCACTTTTATCTAAACTCATCAATTCCGAAAAGCCTAAAATTGCATTTAGTGGCGTGCGTAATTCATGACTCATGGTGGCGATAAATGTGCTTTTAGCGATGTTTGCAGCTTCAGCTGCTTCTTTGGCAATAGATAATTCTTGGATTGTTTTTTCGAGTGATTGACGGTGTTTCTCTAATTCAACAGCGGTGTTAGTTAATTCATTTGTTAATGTTCTACGTTTATCTATTTCAGCTTGTAATTGCGAGGTACTGGGTAATTCCAAAGCTCGTGGAATGACCCACCAAATCGCGAACACGGTTGCTGTTGCAACGAAAGCAGCTATCGCATTGACATAAGCTCCTAGCCAATACATCGGAATCCAAATTGTTACTGCCGCAAGAAAGTGGGTGCTAGCGCAGGTTAGAATGAAAGCAATAAAAAAACCAAGATACAACCAGCGATAACTAAGATCGTTACGTTTATAGACGAAATAAGTGATACCTATCGGATAAGTGGCATAAGCAATTGCCATAATAATATCTGAGGTGGCAGTTAACCAAAGTAAAGGAGAATCCCAACCTAAGCAATAACCGTGCGGCATAAAACCATTAGCACCAAAAAAATCAATAAGTGTTTGCATGATATTTTATGAATTTTTAAAAATTAACGAACTAAAACTGCCAATTGAATTTTGCATAAACACCCCGCGAAATATAAGTGGCTTGCGGTTGTAAAAAATCGCCTTGATATTCAAAAAGCAATTTCTTTCATATAAGTTCACGAAGTAAATAACAAACATACTGCCAAAATCGTTTCCCAAACATCGTCCGATTCTTGACCTTTTGCTTGTCGATCGGCTTTTGCACTGAGCGTTAAAATTTCAAATAACTGATTGTGTGACAAACGCTTTAAAGCTTTATCGACTAATCCGACGCGCTTATCCCAAATCTGATTATTGCGAAAAACCATGTCTTTGCTTTTACCACTGCTTAATTCAATGTGTACTTTGCAAAGTATTCGAGCTTCACGCATTAACGCCCAAAGAACAACGGGCGGCGCAATTCCTTCATTTCGCAAACCCGCTAATACTTTAAAAATCCGATTTACGTTTGCCGCCAAAATCGCATCAATCAATTTAAATACGTCATAACGTGAACTGTCGGCAACGGCATCAAAAATTTGCGCTTGCGTTAATGATGTCGCGCCATAAAGTACATAAAGTTTTTCAATTTCTTGTGCTGCCGCGAGTAAATTACCTTCGACTCGTTCGGCTAATAATAACAGTCCCGCTTTATCTGAATTTAAACCACGTTGTTGCAAACGATTTTGTAACCATTGCAGTAATTCGTCACCTTCAAGTGGTTTAACCTGAATCGTCACACCAACTCTATCAACGGCTTCAAACCATTTTGTTTTCATTCCAGCAGCGTTTAATTTTCCACAAGTAATCAACAAAATCGTATCGGCGGGCAAACGTTCACAATATGAAATCAGAGTTTTCGCGCCTTCGTTACCAAAATTTGCACTCGGTACGCGCACATCGAGAACTTTTTTATCACCAAAAATGGATAACGATTGCGCGGAGGTGGTAATTTCTGACCATTCAAAACCTGTGTCGGTGGAAAAAATTTCCCGCTGCACAAAACCCGCTTTTTTTACGGCTTGGCGAATTGAATCCGATAATTCCACAATTTGCAGCGGTTCGTCACCACTGATTAAATAAACCGAGCCAAGACTTTTTTGTAAGGAATCTGCTAATTGTTCAGGTTTCAAGCGCATTATTTTTCACTTTTCGCTAATGTGAAACGCACTTGATTCAAAAGTGTTCGTATAACTTGTTGTGTCATTTCTGCACGCAAAACATTTTCTTCATTATCGCGTGCCAAAATTGCCTGTTGATCGTTGTAATAATCACGGCGAATTTCTAACGGTTGACGTGGTAATAACACAGCATTTTTTGGTGTACTGAGTTCGTATTCAACATGATAAATCAATTCATATTCATTGGTTTTACTGCGTTCACTTAATGAAACGCCACGTCGGCGAAATTGTTCATCAAATAATGTAATTACCATGCTAGCGGTTTCGCGTGGTGCAAGTTGAGCGTGTGCCGCTCTTAATTGTTGCAACATTTGATCACGCAGAGCAGGTGTTCCGCCTTCGAGATAAACATTTTTCAATTCAGCAGGTAACGTTTCACCGCCGCGTGCATGAAAACCACACGCAGTTAATGTAATGGTCAATAATAAAAGTAACAGTGTGTTTAAGCGGGAATACATCATGATTTTTTAATTAAGTTTTGAGATTTTTTTGCGCGTGTCGAACGGCTTAAAACACGAGCGACGAAGAATATATAAATTGAGGAAGTACAAAGCAAAAAAGAGGGCAAAATTTCGCCCTCTTTTTAAATTTTAAAAATTAAACTGTTTCAGACAATATCGTCAAAACAGCTTGAACTTTTTCAGCCGCTTCCAATCCTAAATGCGTTAAATAACCACCGTCTTCATGGTCAACTAATCCTTTGTGGAACAATCGTGCAGTTGCTTCAATGACAGCAGAATCTGCATCTTTGTGAACTTTAATTCCTTCTTGTGTACTGGTTAAATTGTAACGTGCTAACACATTCAATTCGTCTACTAATGCTTGGGTGTACAACATGGCAAATCCTCTTTATTAAAAAATAACACTAAAAAACACAACAACGATTTGAATTCTAGCCTTCACATATTCTTACTGCAATGTAATTTTAGCTAAACCTGCACAGATGCAAGGGCTTCTAGCTGTTTGGCTAACAAGGTTTGAATTCCACTATTCGCTAATTCTAACAACGCATCGAGTTCATCTTTACGAAACGCATGACCTTCTGCGGTTCCTTGAATTTCAATGAACGCACCAGCATCATTCATTACGATATTCATATCGGTTTCTGCATTGCTGTCTTCGTCATAATCTAAATCTAAAACAGGTTCACCATTGAAAATTCCAACTGAAACCGCTGCAATTTGTCCGTGAATCGGATTAAATTTAATTTGTTTGCGTGACAACATATTTTGAACAGCAAGACATAACGCGACATAACCGCCTGTAATCGCTGCGGTGCGCGTACCGCCATCGGCTTGTAAAACGTCACAATCAATCGTAATCGTTTGTTCGCCTAACGCTTTCATATCCATGACAGCGCGTAATGAACGTCCAATCAAACGTTGAATTTCTAACGTGCGTCCGCTTTGTTTACCTTTACTTGCTTCGCGACTCATTCGGCTGTGAGTTGAACGTGGCAACATTCCATATTCTGCCGTTACCCAACCTTCACCTTTACCTTTTAAAAAACGCGGCACGCTTTTATCTACGCTGGCATTACACAAAACTTTGGTATCACCAAATTCAACTAAAACTGAACCTTCAGCGTGTTTGGTATAACCACAAGTCAGTTTAATTTCTCTTAATTGCGCGGCATCGCGTCCACTCGGTCTCATCAATTTAACTCCTCAAAATAAAGTTGTTGCACAGTATAACTTATAAAGATGGCGCGTGAACGCAGAGTTAAATGGTGCAAGCCACGCCGCGCACGGTTAGAATGGTGCTTACTTCTTTATCAAAAATATAGGAAAAAAAATGATTAAA
Organism: uncultured Pseudomonadota bacterium; assembly: GCA_903847275.1. Taxonomy (GTDB): domain Bacteria; phylum Pseudomonadota; class Gammaproteobacteria; order Methylococcales; family Methylomonadaceae; genus UBA10906. The sequence continues at coordinate 3,491 of CAINDC010000001.1, read as the reverse complement.
AGTATGACTGCGTTTTCAAATGGTGAAATGGAATTAGGGGATTTGACAGTAAATTGTGAATTGCGAACGGTGAATCATCGTTATTGTGATATTACGCTCAAAATCCCAGACAGATTACGGTTTATTGAAGGCGACGCACGCAGCATTATTAGTGCGAAAATCAATCGTGGCAAAATCGAATGCGCGTTGAGTTACAAAAAACAAAACCGTGATGGACAATCATTTAACATCAATTTAGAAGCGGTCGCAGCGTTGTTAAAAGCAACGCAACAAATTGAACATTTGATGCAATCGCCCGCTCGATTTTCCGCGTTGGATATTTTGGCATTGCCCGCTATTCAAAATGAAAACAGTGTAGATAGACAATTATTACACGATGGTTTGGTGACGTTGATTCAACGCACACTCACGCAATTGATTGAAACTCGTGAACGTGAAGGTCGGCAACTTGGCGCGTTGATTGAAGAACGTTGTTACAAAATGCAAACATTTGTCACGCAAGCCGCACAACGTATGCCTGAAGTTCTCATTAACATTCGCACGAAATTACAAGAGCGCGTAACAGAATTGGTTGCAAATCCCGATCCCGATCGTCTTGAACAAGAGTTGGTGCATTTGACGCAAAAACTTGATATTGCTGAAGAATTAGACCGTTTGAATACGCACATCAACGAAGTGTTACGGATTGTAAAACAAACCGAACCCGTTGGCAGACGCTTGGATTTTTTGATGCAAGAAATGAATCGCGAAGCAAACACACTTGGCTCGAAAGCTGCTGATATTGAAATGACCCAAATCGCGATTGAACTAAAAGTGTTAATTGAACAAATGCGCGAGCAAATCCAAAACATTGAATAACATTATGAAACCCACCACTATTTTTAATTACCCATTATTTTCTTTAGGCTTTAGAACCTTTTTTTTACTCGCAGGTTTTGCGGCATTAGCGTTATTGATTATTTGGCAAGCTATGACGCAAGGCTCAATCAGTCATTCAGCTTATTTTACAGGTACTTATTGGCACGCTCATGAAATGCTGCTTGGTTACACTGTTGCGGTAATTTCAGGTTTTTTACTCACGGCTGTCAGTAATTGGACGGGTAAAATCACGTTACAAGGTGAGGCGTTATTCGGTTTGAGTTTGTTATGGTTGTATGGGCGAATTTTACCGTTTTATGCAGGTTCGTTACCCGATGGGTTGATTGCGTTGGTGGATTTCGCGTTTTTACCTGTGCTGATTTACGTCGTTGCGAACACGTTAATTCGCACAAAAAATTATAAAAATTTATTGTTTGTCGGTTTGTTGATGTTGTTAATGTTGGGTAATGGTTTGATTCACGCACAAATGTTGGCTCTTTGTCAAAATAGTGCAGCGATTGGAATTCAAATTGTGATTGCGACAATTGTATTGATGATTCTCGTCATTGCAGGTCGAGTATTTCCCTTTTTTACTGAAAAAGGATTGAAAGGTGTTTTGATTCCGCGTAATTCATTGCTTGATGCGTTAGCGATTGGCAGTGCGGCATTATTATTCACGCTCCAATTATTTGGTATTTCAGGCACATTTTTAGCGTTAACAGCGTTAATTACGGCTATATTAAATGGCTGGCGATTAGCAAGTTGGTTCGTGTTTAGAATTTGGTTTGTGCCATTATTGTGGGTGTTATATTTAGGTTATGGTTGGTTGATTTTAGGTTTTATTTTTACTGCGTTTGCAGAGTGGAAAATAATTTTGCCGTCGTTAGCGTTACACGCTTTTACGGTAGGAGGCATTGGTGTTTTGACATTGGGCATGATGGCGCGAGTGTCATTAGGTCACACAGGACGCACGATGAAAGCCTCGAATGCAGTTACGATAGCGTTTGTTTTGATGAATATAGCTACGTTATTTAGAGTAATTTTACCTGCCCTAATTGTATCGTGGTCTAGCGCGTTAATTTATATTGCAACATTAGTTTGGTTGGCGGCATTTGCATTATTTATTTTTGTATATGCACCAATACTTATTGAAGCACGCGCTGATGGTAAGGAAGGTTAAAACGACTAATAGCCAATAGCCTCTACAGCCAAGAATGATAACTCCTAAAAGTTGGCTCACCGCGTTTGCGGTTTATATTCAGCCAAAAGTTTTAAGTATGATTGCGTTGGGATTTTCAGCGGGACTTCCGTATTTGCTGATTTTTTCAACGCTTTCTGCATGGTTGCGAGATGAAGGAATTGAACGTTCGGTCATTGGTTTTTTCAGCTGGGTCAGCGCAACGTATTCCATCAAAATTCTGTGGTCGCCCATTGTTGATAAAGTGCGCTTGCCAATTCTTCATCGACTTTTAGGACAACGCCGTAGTTGGATGTTACTTGCACAACTCGGAATTATTGGCGGATTATGCGGCATGGCGAGTGTCGATACGCATACACAACTTTCAACAATTGCTGCTTGTGCGATACTTGTGGCATTTTGTTCAGCAACGCAAGATGTCAGTATTGATGCGTTTCGGATTGAATCGACTATCACCGAATATCAAGGCGCGATGGCGGCAATGTATGTATTGGGCTATCGACTCGCATTATTAGTAGCAGGTGCAGGTTCATTTTATATTGCTGAGTTTTTTGATTGGCACACAGCTTATTTTGTCATGGCGGCTGCAATGATTTTTGGGCTAATGACAACACTTTGTTTGAAATCTCCGTCGCTCGAAAATGCCGTTCAAACATTATCAAAATCTACATTTTCAAACCAAGTTCGTGATGCAATCATTCATCCATTTACTGATTTTTTTACACGACAAGGACAAATTGGCTGGTTAATTTTGTTGCTAATTGCGATTTACAAAATGAGCGATGTCACGATGGGGGTGATGGCAAATCCTTTTTATTTGGATTTAGGTTTTAATAAAAAAGATATTGCGGAAATCAGCAAAATTTTTGGTTTTTTTATGACGATTACAGGCGCAGCTTTAGGTGGTGTTTTTGTGGTGCGATATGGTGTGATGCGTCCGTTGTTAGTCGGTGCAATTGCTTCAGCTGGCACCAATTTACTTTTTGCGGCATTGGCAAATACCAAACCTGATTTAGTTTTACTTGCGGGTGTAATTAGTGCGGATAATTTAAGTGGTGGATTTGCAACCGCTGTTTTTATTGCTTACTTATCAGGATTAGCTCGAAGCGGTTACACTGCCACGCAATATGCGTTATTCAGTTCGTTAATGACGTTTCCCGCGCAACTCCTCGGTGGATTCTCTGGAATCGTTGTTGACCGTTTTGGATACATCAATTTTTTCATCTATGCGTCAATAATTGGATTACCAGCGATTTTTTTAGTGTGTTGGTTTTGGCGACGCGAACATCTTTTGGAACTTATGATCGGGTGTGATTAAAAGTGAGGGGAATTATGTAAAATACTGTCATTTGGATTGACATAAACCATGACTCAACATAGCGACCAGATTTTCATTAGCCGACTCAATCAACATCCACAACTTCGTAAACGAGTG